>JBPCLS010000175.1:0-4250 GCA_051003055.1 Casimicrobiaceae bacterium | reverse complement strand
GTATACGGACTGCTGGCATCGCTCATGTCGCGAGTAGCGGAGCGGTGGTTTGGTGGGTACACGCTTGGAAGCGGGCTCGTCTTCGGCTCGCTGTTCTCGGTATTCTGGCGAGGCAGTTCTTTTGAGTTTTTCTTCGGGACGGTATTCTGGAGCTTCCTGACGATGTTCGGGTTGTTTCAGATTGGCAAGCGGCTCAAGATTCTGATACCGACGCCGCTTGCGGCCGGAAACAGGCGCGCTTCCGCTGTCGCTGTTCCGCGGTCGCTACCCATCCGCAAGCGGCATGACCCCCCAGCGCTGTTACCGGCCCGGCCGCCAGCTGATACTGCTGCAACTTGAAGATCCATGTATGGTCCCCGTCCTTTCACGCCTTTGGCGGGGGAATCGCGGCATTTTCCCGGGAGCTTTCCCTGGCTCTCTGCGACACGGGCCATACACTGCGACTTCACGGTAAGTCCGACACTGCGGCAACGTGGAATAGCATCGAACTGAGGGGCACCGGATCGATACCGCCCACCTTTCGAACAGCGGCGTTCATCACCAGCATCCTCGGCTCCTGCATGCGTCATCGCCCGGACCGAATCATCGCGGCGCATCTGCATTTTGCACCGGTGGCGCTCGCCGCAAAGCGACTGACGGGCGTGCCGTTCTCGATAATCGCGCACGGTATCGAGGTGCACGATAAGTTGTCCCCGTTGCAATGCGCCGGCTTGGCATCGGCTCATGAGGTACTCGCTGTCAGCAGCTGGACTCGCGACAGGGTGCTGGCGTTGGACGTCATTGATCCCGACAGGGTCGTTATCATGCCGAACACCTTTGACGATGCGCGGTTCAGCCCTGGCATTCGCCAAGCTCGACTTGCACAGCTCTACGCATTGAATGGCGGTGAACGCGTGCTGCTTACAGTCGCACGCCTCGACGCGGGAGAGGCGTACAAAGGTTATGACCGGATCATTCGCGCACTGCCGGCCATCAACGCGGCTTGCGGACCGGTCCGTTTCATTCTCGTCGGCGGAGGTGACGACGAACCCCGGGTCAAACGTCTCGCGCTTGATATCGGCGTGGCGGATCGCGTCACGTTTGCCGGTTTCGTGAGCGACGAGGACCTGGCGGAACACTATCGATTGGCCGATGTCTTTGCGATGCCCAGCACTGGCGAGGGGTTCGGCATTGTGTATCTCGAGGCGATGGCGTGCGGTACACCAGTGCTGGCCGGCAACGCCGACGGTTCGGTAGACGCGCTCGACGGTGGCAGGCTGGGGCTGCTGGTAGCCCCTATGCAGGTTGACGACATCGCTGCCGGGATTATTTCGCTGCTTGGAGCGCAAGGTCCGGCATGGTGGTTCGATCGAAACGCGCTTCATCAGGCAGTTACCGACCGGTTTGGCCGTGGCGCATTTCGTGAACGCCTTGCGAAGACTTCGTCTGCGCGGCTTTAGGCCCGGATAAGGTATCAGCATGTGCGGAATCGCAGGTTGGTTTGGTGCTGGTTTTGAAGCCAATGGAACAGCGGACGCGCTGCTCGCCGCAATCCGCCATCGGGGGCCGGACGGCGAAGGCACCTGGCTGGAGCCGGGGAGTGGTTCATGCCTGGTGCACACCCGGCTCGCCATCCTTGAGCTATCGGCCTCCGGATCGCAACCGATGTGCAGTTATGGCGCGGCCACGGCTGATGACGGCTCCTGGATCGTGTTCAATGGGGAGATATATAACTTCCGCGACCTGCGGAGCACTCTGGAAGGCCAGGGCGAAGTCTTTTCGAGCGAATCCGATACTGAGGTGCTGCTCCGCCTGCTGATGCGGGAGGGAGACGCTGCCCTTGACCGCCTGGCCGGAATGTTCGCCCTGGCCTTTTACAATGTCGGCACTCGACAAGCGATACTCGCCAGAGATGCATTCGGTATAAAACCCCTGTACTACGCGGAACGCGCCGGAAGTCTCGGTTTTGCGTCCGAGGTTGGGGCGCTCAGGCTGCTTGTGCCCACGGCTGCCACCTCTGTGAACGCCATCCGGGATATGCTGATGTGGGGCAGTGTGCCGGAGCCGGCGACAATGGTCGAGGGAATTCACCAGCTGCCGGCCGGCTGCGTGCTGCAATGGAACGCGGAATCCTCCACATTGCGCCGCTGGCACTCCATTGGATTCGGGTCGTCGACAGGCGCTGATACGCCCGCCGCTACCACCCGGGCGGCACTGAGCGAATCGATCAGTCGCCACCTCGTAAGTGACGTCCCGGTAGGAATTTTTCTCAGCGGCGGCATTGATTCGACGGCTGTCCTGGCGCTGACGCGGGATGCCCTCGGGCCGGAAGCCGACCTGAGGACATTCTCAATCGGATTCGACGATCCCGAATACGACGAGTCAGACTGTACCCGACGGACTGCGGAGCACTTCGGATCGCGGCACACGCAGTGGCAAATGACTGCGAAGGAAGGGCGCGCTGAGATCGATGGATATCTCGAGGCTATGGATCAGCCGACTATCGATGGATTCAATACATGGTGCGTCAGCAAGCTCGCCCGCCGCGACGGGATTAAAGTCGGCTTGTCCGGATTGGGAGGTGATGAGCTGTTCGGAGGGTACTCATCATTCAGCAACGTACCCCGCTTCCTCGGAGCTTATCGGGCTCTTGGAGTTCTGCGCGCTCCGGTGGCGGCGGTGCTCGACCTCGCGGGGCCAGGGTCACGTTGGCAGCGCGTTGCCGCATTTCTGCGAGGCACCGGTACTCCATTGTCCGCCTTTCACGCTCAGCGTGGGATCTTCACCGAGACCCAGGCGGCCGACCTTGCGCGTTCCCTCACCGGGCGTGATCCCGGCCTGGTCGATTGGCAACTCCCCGGAATACCAGAAAACGAACAAGATGCTGTGAGTTTCATGGAGATCACGCGTTACATGTGTAACCAGCTGCTCCGCGATAGCGACGTGTTCAGCATGGCGCATGGGCTGGAGCTTCGCGTACCGTTTGTGGATGCCCGGCTTTTCGCCGCTGTTTCCGCTATCCCGGCATATCATCGCCTCCGCCCGGGCAAGCAGCTACTGCTTGAAGCGGTGCCCGAGATTCCTCACTGGGTCCGAGGGCAGCCCAAACGGGGCTTCCGGTTCCCGTTTCAGCAATGGGTCGAGGAAGGGTTTGGCGAACGTCTTTCGATTGCCGAGCGAAAGACTACGGTCCCGCTCGTGACGTGGTATCGCCGATGGGCACTCGCAGTTGCCGTCCTCAAGTCGTGATGCAACCTATCCGGCGCGCGTCGTAGCTTTCGCGCACACGTGAGAGTCTTTCTCAGCGCGACGAGCCTGCTGTCAACATATGGGGGACCTGCCTACTCCGTGTCGCGCTTGGCGACGGCACTCGGCGAAGCGGGTGTAGAAGTAGGCTTGTGGAGCAGTGACGATTCTGTCGGAGTCAATCCCGCCATCATGGAGGCCGATCGAGTCCGCCCCCTTCGCGGCTCCGCCGCCAGCGCTCTGCGAAGCTTTGGCGACGTCGACGTTATCCACGACAACGGCATCTGGCTCCCGCATAACCACAGGCTCGCTTCGATTGCCTCGGAACGCCGGGTGCCGCGTGTAGTCAGCACCAGGGGGATGCTGGAACCCTGGGCGATGAACCACAAGAGGAACAAGAAACGGATTGCCTGGGCACTCTACCAGCGCCGGGACCTCGCTACAGCGCAATGGCTACACACGACCGGAGAGAACGAACGTGCGACGGTCGAGGAATTCAGACTTGGTGCGCCCGTCGCAGTCATTCCAAACGGCGTGGAACTTCCGCCGAGGGGGCAGACCGCGGGGCGACTGGCCGCGCCTCGCGAGTTCCGCACTGCACTTTTCATAGGGCGAATCTATCCCGTCAAGGGACTTCCCATGCTGATCGAGGCCTGGGCGCGCGTGCGCCCGATAGGCTGGCGCCTGCGGATCGCTGGCCCCGATGAAGGTGGTCACCGTGCTGTGGTGGAGCGTGCGGTGCTGGCAGCCGGTCTTGGCTCAACCGTGTCATTTCTCAACTACCTCGGCGACGACGCCAAGCGATCCCAACTGCTTGGCGCAGATCTGTTCATTCTTCCGTCCCACTCCGAGAGTTTCGGATTGGCCGTGGCCGAGGCTCTGGCGCACTCGTTGCCGGTACTTACTACGCGACAAGCGCCGTGGCGCGTCCTTGAGGATTACCGCTGCGGATGGTGGGTAAATGCCACCGCCGAGGGGGTTGCAGAAGGATTACGGCTGGCGACGTCGGCCGGAACCGAAGAGCT
>JBPCLS010000174.1:0-5978 GCA_051003055.1 Casimicrobiaceae bacterium | reverse complement strand
TGATCCCGCTGATCGCCGTGCACTTGTTCGTGTTTTATTTCGGCATCATGGCCGATGTCACGCCGCCAGTGGGATTGGCGTCGTACGCCGCGGCGGCGATTTCGGGCGCCGACCCGAACGCAACGGGTTTGCAGGCGACCTGGTATTCGTTCCGCACCGCGGTGCTGCCGTTTGTGTTCATCTTCAACCCGCAGCTTTTGTTCATCGGCGTCGGGTCATGGTGGGAAGTCATTGTGGTGAGCGTCACCGCGACGATCGCGTCGCTGTTGTTTGCAGCGGCGACGATGGGCTACTTTCGCGCGCGCTCCACATGGCTCGAGACCGGACTGCTGCTGATCGCGACGTTCCTGTTCTTTCGGCCGGACTGGGTCATCAATCAGTTCTATCCGAAATACGTTTCCGCCCCGGCACAGGATATCTACACGGCCGCCGACACGCTCGAAAAAGACGAGTGGCTGGTTCTTGGCATCAAAGGCGAATCGATCGAGGGCGCGGCGCTGACCAAAACCGTCGCGTTGCCCATGGGTGAAGGCGCGAACGGACGCGAACGCATTCGCAATGCCGGCGTCACGGTGGCGCAGCTCGGGAACGAACTCCAGATTGCCAACGTCAAGTTTGGCAGCCGGGCGCGCAAACTCGGGATCGAGCAGGGCTACGTGATCTCCGAGATCAAGCTGCCTAACCCCGACCGCCCCAGCGCGCATTGGGTGTTCATTCCCGCCGCGCTGCTGGCGGCCCTCATCTGGTTTCTGCAGCGTATGCGGGCACCGGTGCTTAGCCCTGGTCGGATCGGTTAGGTTTGGCGAGTTGCAGGACTGACGCTCGCTTTCGCGCCCGGCCGTGGGCGCGGGTTCTTCCTGGGACGCTTTCCGCCCGGAACGCGCGCCGACTGCTCGTACGCACCGGCATCAAAGAGTTGCCTCTCCGCGGACGCTATCCGCCGCACCGCATCTTCTCCGCCGTGCGCAACCAGGATCTCGAGCAAGCTCTCGGCCGCGGCAATCCCGCCGACGATGGACGGGAAGAAAGAAGGGCTGGCCACCGAAAACAGGATCGTTTCGTCCGCAAGCAGCGCGATGGGCGCTACCGCGCTGTCGGTCATTGCGATGACCCGGCTACCCGCCGCACGCGCCGTTCTCGCGACGATGCGCGCTTCGTGCGAATAGGGTGCGAAGCTGACGACGATGGTCGTGTCTCCTTCCGCGATCCCGCGCAACTGCATTTCCAAAGTGCCGCCGTCGCCGTTGAGCAGCACGACCGACGTGCGAAACAATCGGTAAACGTATAAAAGAGCGAGCGCAATCGGATAGCACGCGCGGAAACCCGCCACGTGGACAGTGCGCGCGTTCTCCAGCATCCTCGCAGCGCGCGGAAGCGCATCGCGATTCTGCACTTCGGTGTGATCGAGATTCGCCCGTTGCGCCTGGAAGAGTTCCGACATCATCTCTTGCGTCTGGCCGCGCATGACGAGGCTCTTCGCGCGCGTCGCATAAGGCTCCGGTCCGAAGCGCAGTCGCGCAATGAATAGTTGCCGCAGCTCAGGCCAGCCACCGAACCCGAGCGATTGCGCCAGACGCACGAGCGTGGGCGGCTGCACGCCGGCCCGCGCAGCGAAGGCGCGCATCGTCAAGACCGCCACCTCGTCGGAATGATTGAGCAAAAAGCGGGACGCCGCCTGAAACTGCGGGCTCATCGCGGGGAACTTCCGCCGGATCAGATCCGCGGTCTCATCGAACGACGCGGTGGCTTTGCTGGAGGTCTTGGGCACGGGGCGCTCGCTCGATCCGTTGCAACATATGTTACAACGGGTGAGCGAACGCGCACTGTTATGACCGCAACGTTGCGAGTGACGGCGATCGCACAGGAAGCACGTCGTACGCGTGCCGGTCGGGGGTTCGCCTGCGGGATTCGCCTACAATCGGGATTCTTCGCGTCCCCCAGAGAAATGTTCTCAGTCCCCACGGCAGCTCCGCCGCAAGCCCTGCTTACGGTCGTTACCCGCGGCGGCGCGATCGAGAGCACGCATTTCGGGTCCGTGGCCGTTGTCGATCGGGAGGGAACGCTCCTCTACGCCGCGGGTGATCCCTTCACGTTGACGTTCACGCGCAGCGCGCTGAAACCGTTGCAGGCGCTGCCGTTCGTTGCGGCCGATGGACACTCGCGGTTCGGTTTTACGCAGGCGGAGCTTGCGCTGCTCTGCGCAAGCCATTCCGGCGAGCCGCGCCATGTCGAGGCCGCTGCGGCAATCTTGACCAAGGCCGGGAAATCCCCCGCGGATCTGCAGTGTGGCGCGCATCCACCGCTGGGGTTCGAGGCGCGCGGCGAGCCTGCGCCGCCGCCGCCATATTCGCCGCTGGCGCACAATTGCTCGGGCAAACACGGCGGCATGCTGGCATGCTGCGTCCATTGGGGACATGCGACCGGCGACTACCTGGTCTTCGAGCACCCGCTACAGCAGGCTATACGCCGTGCGGTCGCCCGTTTTACGGCGCTCGGCGAGAAAGAATTGATCGCCGGGGTGGATGGCTGTTCGGCGCCAAACTATGCTATGCCGCTTGCGCATCTTGCGGTCGCCTACGCAAAGCTCGGAAGCCCCGAGCCGGACGCCGAGTTTGGGCTTGCGCCGAAAATACTCTCGGATGCGATGACAGCGCACCCGGAAATGGTTTCCGGTGACGCGCGCAGCGATCTGGCGTTGGCGCAGGCAGGGCAAGGCGATTGGGTCCCGAAAATCGGCGCCGAGGGCGTGCAGGCGGTGGCGATCAAAAGCCGCGGTTGGGGCATTGCGGTCAAGGTTGCCGATGGCAGCACGCGCGGGCTGTATCCGGCGACTGTGGCAGTGCTCGCCCAGTTGGACCTGCTGGATCACCAGGCGGCGTCCGGGCTCGCGAAGTGGGCCACCCCGACATTCAGAAACCATCGCGGAGTTGCCACGGGGGAGGCGCGCGGCGTCGTGTCGCTTGGCCGGTGTGGTGAGGAGATCAAAGTCGCAAATAACGCAGTGCGCGAATGAACTTTTAGCCGGGGACGGCAGTCTCTTATGGCAGCGTGTGCCGCGAGTCCGTCCGTCACAAGGGATGATGGCCGGTCGTCAAAAGTTATGCCGGCCACGCATCTGCTGTCCGGTGGGCATAATAATTATTGAATCAGGGAACCCCCACGGATGGGCGATCGCGAAGTCGATCAGCAGCTCGTAGAGCGGGCGCAACGAGGCGACAAGCACGCGTTCGAGCTGCTGGTCTTGAAGTACCAGCGCAAGCTGGCGCGGCTCCTGTCGCGATTCGTGCGCGATCCGGCGGAAGTCGAGGACGTGGCGCAGGAAGCGTTCATCAAGGCGTATCGGGCATTACCGACATTTCGGGGCGACAGTGCGTTCTACACGTGGCTATATCGCATCGCCATCAACACGGCCAAGAATTATCTGGTCGCGCTTGGCCGACGGGCGCCAACTTCGACCGGGTTCGACAACGAAGACGCCGAGAACTTCGAGGACGCCGAGCAGTTGCGCGACAACGCGACGCCCGAGACCGAGTTGCTGGGGAAGCAGATCGGGGAGACGGTCAACCGCGCGATGGACGCGCTGCCGGAAGATTTGCGCACTGCGATCACCCTGCGGGAGATCGAAGGTTTGAGCTACGAGGAAATTGCCAGCGCCATGAGCTGTCCAATCGGCACCGTGCGCTCGCGGATCTTCCGCGCGCGGGATGCGATTGCCGCCGAGTTGCGCCCGCTGCTCGGCACAGATGAAAACCGGAGATGGTGATGAACGAAGACATTTCGCGCCTGATGGACGGCGAACTCGACGATGCCGCGCTCGAGCGAGTGTTCAAGGCAACGCGCCGGCCGCCGCAGGCGGACATTGCACCGGACGCCCTTGTGACTTGGGTGTGCTATCACGCAATCGGCGATAGCTTGCGCGGCACCCGCGCGGTGATTCCCGGGTTTTCGGCTCGCTTTGCGCGCACGTTGGCCGGCGAACCGACGGTGCTCGCGCCAGCGCCTAGCCGCCGCGCAGCCATCGTCCAGCCGGGGACGTGGGCATGGGGAATAGCCGCGACCTTGGCCGCAGTCACTGTCGTCGGCTGGACGGCGCTATCGATGCTCGACACGCCGCCGTCGACGATCGCCAAGGTGCGCGAAGCCGTCTCCGTGCGCGCTGCGCAGGTCAAGCCGCCCGCAAACGTGCCGGCCGATTATCTGCTCGCGCATCACGAATATTCGCCGGCGACGGCCATCCAGAGCGTCGGAACCTACCTGCGGGCGGTCGTCACGCAGGAGAGCGAACCTCGTCCATGACCGGCGCCGCGCAATGATCGGATTGTCCTGGTCGCCGCGCTCGACGCGGCGGCTCAGCGTGGCTGCTGTCATCGTGGCGACATTCGCTGCGGGGCCGGTCGCCCTCGCGCAGGATGCCGCTGCCTGGCTCGCACGTGCGGCCCAGGCGGCACGCACCCTCAACTACACGGGGACGATGGTCTACCATCACAGCGGCAACGGCGAGACTTCGCGGCTGATCCATCTGGCCGAAGGCGGGCAGGAATACGAGAAGCTCACCAGTCTCGACGGTCCGGCGCGGGAAGTGATCCGCAGCAAGGACGAGGTGCGCTGCTACTTCCCGGATGCGAAAATCGTGCGCATCGATCCGCGCACGTTTCGCAACGCGTTTCCTGCGCTGACCCTCGAACAGCAGCAGACGCTGTCGCGGTACTACGAGTTCAAACGCTTGAAGGGCGAGCGGGTCGCGGGCCTTGCGGCAGAGGTCGTCCGCTTTGAGCCCAAAGACGGAATGCGCTATGGGCACATGTTCTGGTCCGACGCTGTCACGGGATTGTTGCTGAAAGCGCGGCTTCTCACCGAGAAGGGCGACGTCGTCGAACAATTCGCCTTTACCGACATCAACCTCAATGCGAAGATCGACCGGGAGATGGTGAAGCCGTCCTGGACCGCTGCACCCCCCGATTGGCAGATCAAGCATGTCGCCGCAACCGAGGTCGTACGCCACCAGACCGGCTGGTCCGCGTCCAAGCTGCCGCCAGGGTTCATGAAAATCATGGAAGGCTACCGGACCCTCCGGGACAAGCGTTACCCGGTCGCGCATCTTGTGTTTTCCGACGGCCTGGTCGCCGTCAGCGTCTTTATCGAACCGCTGTCCACGACGCTGGTCGAAACAGGGTCGTCGCAGCAAGGCGGGCTCAACGTTTACAGTATGAAGACGGATGAGTATCTGGTCACCGTTTTGGGCGAAGCGCCGCCTGTGACCGTGCGCCAGATCGCCCAGTCGGTGGGCAAGCGTTAGTTCCCTTCCTTATCCTCTTTTTGTTGCGCGACCCACAGTGCCGGACGGGCTGGTGCGATAAAATGTTCGTGCTTGTGTCGTTTTACGCAGCACGAAACTGCCGTTTCTCTAGGAAAACCATGTTGAAGCGCTCGTCCGCACTTGTGTCTGTCTTGTTTTGCGCCGGCCTTGCCTTGCTTCCCGCGAGTCCCGCGTGGTCCCAAGGGCGTCCCGGCCTGCTCCCCGACTTCACCGATCTGTACGAAAAAATGGGTCCGGCGGTGGTCTCGATCGATGTGACCCAAAAGACCCGCCGCGGCCGTCCCATGCCGGAACTCTCCGAAGACGACCCTTTCTACGAATTTTTCCGGCGTTTCGGCCAGGTGCCGCCGCCGCGGCGCGGTCCGGAACGGGTACCAGACTCGCAGTCGGTGGGTTCCGGCTTCGTGCTGGGAAGTGATGGCTATGTCATCACGAATGCGCACGTCGTCGAGGACGCGGAGGAAGTCACCGTCAAACTCTCCGACCGGCGCGAGTTCAAGGCCAAGGTCTTGGGCTTCGACAAACGCACCGACGTCGCTTTGCTCAAGATTTAGGCGAAGGACCTGCCGCGCGCGACTATCGGCGACCCCGAGAAACTGCGCGTCGGCGAATGGGTCGCGGCGATCGGCAAACCGTTCGGTCTGGAAAACACGATCACCGC
>JBPCLS010000173.1:0-3707 GCA_051003055.1 Casimicrobiaceae bacterium | reverse complement strand
GACTTCCGAAACTTGGCGACCTTGGGCGCGACGACTGCCATGCAATAAGGTTGGCGGCTGTTCCGCTCGAAATAATCCTGATGGTACGTCTCGGCGGAATAGAACGGCGCAGCCGCAGCGATTTCGGTGACAATCGGCGCGTTCCAGAGCTTGCGTGCCTCGAGTGCGGCGATCACGCGCTGCGCTGTCGCGCGCTGCTCTTGTGTCTGGCAAAACACGACCGACCGCTATTGGCTGCCGACGTCGTTTCCTTGGCGGTCGCGGGTCGTCGGATCGTGAATCGTGAAAAACACGGTCAGGAGTTCTTCGAACGACAACGCCGCGGGATCGAACGTCACGCGCACGACTTCGGCGTGGCCCGTGCGGCCGGTGCACACGTCGTCGTAACTGGGATCGGCGCCCGCGCCACCGGCGTAGCCGGATTCCACCGACAGCACGCCGTTCAGTTGACGGAACACCGCATCGAGGCACCAGAAACAGCCACCGCCAAGGACGGCGACTTCACTCTTGTTGCCGGAAGGGACGAAGGTCTCGTTCAAGCGAATCGCCTTATCAAGATGATTGACGGTATGACCGCGCGGCGCGGCCCAATGTTCCTTGCAGGGCGGTGCAGGATACACGGACGAGCCTAGCTTGGTTCAAGCGAGCACGCGCTGCTCACGTTCAACTTCTTTGCCGAATCGGAAGCGGCACGCTATATTGCGCAAGTTCGTTTGCAAAGGAGTCGTCTCTCGTGTGGTCCATCATCCAGGCAGCGGGGTGGCCGATCTGGCCGTTGATTTTCGCGTCCATCATCGCACTGGCGCTGATCTTCGAGCGCTTGTGGTCGTTGCGCCAGGCGGTGGTGGCGCCAGTAGGGATGGTTGACCACGTTCTGGCCGCGTACCGGCAGGAGGGGGCGACACCCGAGCTCTTGCAAAAGACCGCAGCGCACGGACCGTTGGGGCGCATTCTTGCGGCCGGCCTCGCCAATGTGAAAGCGCCGCGCCCGGTCATGAAGGAAGCCATCGAGGAGGTGGGACGAGTCGTCTCGCATGACCTGGACCGGTTCCTGACGACCTTGGGCACGATCGCGGCAATGTCTCCGCTGTTGGGTCTCTTCGGGACCGTGGTCGGCATGATCGAGATCTTCGGTTCGCAAAGCGCGACGGCGTCCAACCCCATCCAGCTCGCCAACGGCATTTCGATCGCGCTGTACAACACCGCGATGGGGCTGATCGTCGCGATCCCGTCGCTGATTTTTTACCGCCATTTTCGCGGCAAAGTGGACTCGCTGATCGTGGAGATGGAGCAGCAGGCGATCAAGCTCGTCGATTTCGCGCACGGCGACCGCCGCGCTTAGAACTGCACCATGAACCTTCGCGGCGTACGCCCCCGGGACCACCCGGAGATCAATTTCATTCCGTTGATCGACGTTTTGTTTGTCATTCTCATTTTTCTGATGGTGACGACGACGTATCAACGCGTCGCCGAGCTGCAGATCACGCTCCCTGAAGCCGACGCCGACGCCGCCAAGCAGCGCCCGAAGGAAGTGAATATCGGCATCGACGCGCAGGGCCGCTACGTCATCGACAAGAACGTTTTCACGTTTACGACCGTTCAGGTCTTAGCCGAGCTGTTGCGGCAGTCGGTGGTCGACGCCAAGGATCCGGTCGTCGTCATCAACGCCGATGCCAACGCCACGCATCAATCGGTTGTCCACGTGATGGAGGCGGCGCGCCAGGCGGGCATCGTGCATATCACGTTCGCGACGCAGGCTCCCGCCAAAAAATGATGGCTGTTCGGGGGCGGCCCGGCGCAGCCTGGGATGCGCCTGAGATTCAGCACATTGGCGAAAATAGTCAGGCGGCGAGAGATCCGGCGCCTTCATGAAGCTTGCGGAGCGCATCAACGCGGCATGGTATCGGCCGCACCTGACGCCAATCACGGCGCTGCTGCTGCCGCTCGCGTGGGCATACGACGCAATGGCCGGATTGCGACGCATCCTGTATCGCCGTGGAATACTGCGGGCGACGAAGCTCCCGGTACCGGTCGTCGTCGTGGGCAATATTGCCGTTGGCGGAACGGGCAAGACGCCGCTCGTCATTGCGCTGGCCGAAGCCCTCGACGCGCGCGGCTGGCGTCCCGGCGTGGTCAGTCGTGGTCATGGCGGCTCGTTGGCGCGCTCAGCCGGTACACTCGTCGTCACGAGGTACGCCGATCCGCGGCTGGTAGGCGATGAGGCACTGGTGATGGCGCGCGCAGGGATCACCGTGGCGGTGGGACGCGATCGGGTCGCGGCGGCGAGGTCACTGTGCACGGCACATCCCGACATCGACGTGATTGTCGCGGACGACGGATTGCAGCACTACGCGCTTCGGCGCGATGTCGAGATCGCTGTGTTCGATGGGCAGCGCGGGTTGGGCAACGGCCGCCGGCTGCCTGCGGGACCCTTGCGCGAAGGTGTCGCGCGGTTGCGTACGGTGAATGCGGTGGTCATCACGCACGGGGCGCGCGATGGCACAGCGGCCGTCTTGTCGGCGACGTTTCTTCCTGCGACGGTTCGCACCTTTGTCCAGACGCTTGAACCGGGATTGTTCCGGCGCGTGAATGCACCCGACGTCCTCGCCGCCGCGACCCGGTTCGTCGGGCGACGCGTGCATGCACTTGCCGGTATCGGTCACCCGGATCGCTTCTTTGCCACGCTCGCGACGCTGAAAATCGACGCAATCGCGCACTCGTTTGCGGACCACTACCGGTTCACCGCTGCGGATTTGGCGTTTCCTGGCGCGGAGGCGATCCTGATGACCGAAAAGGACGCGGTAAAATGTGCGTCGTTCGCGGGCGCGCGCTGCTGGTACCTGCCGGTGCGCGCGCGCGTCGATTCCGCGCTGTTTGCGTTAGTGGAGAACACGATTCGTGGATCCCAAGCTGCTTGAAATGCTCGTTTGCCCGGTGACCAAGGGTCCGCTCATTTATGTACGCGAGCGCCAGGAGCTCGTGTCGAAATCCGCGCGCCTTGCCTACCCGGTGCGCGATGGCATTCCGGTCATGCTCGAGGAAGAGGCACGTAAGCTCGACCCCGAGGAATGATCCCGTGAGCGGCGCCGCCGCGGGCGAATCGGCGTCTGCAGCCAACGCCGTGAGCGTGCCATTTACCGTCCTCATTCCCGCGCGTTATGCGTCGACGCGGCTGCCGGGCAAGCCGCTCGCGGATCTCGCCGGCAAACCGATGGTCGTGCGCGTCGCCGAACGCGCACGGTCAAGCGGCGCGGCGGACGTTGTCGTCGCCACAGATGACGAACGGATAAGGGTCGCGACCACCGCGCACGGCATCCGCGCGTGCCTGACCCGCGCCGAGCATTCGACGGGGACCGATCGGCTGGCCGAAGCCGCGCAATCGCTTGGACTTCGCGACGCCGACATCGTCGTCAACGTGCAGGGTGACGAACCGCTGCTCGATCCGGTATTGATGCGCCGGGTGGCCGCGCTGCTGGCCGAACGCCCTGATGCGGCGATGACGACCGCGTGTCATCCGATCGACACCGCCGCGGATGCGTTCAATCCCAACGTTGTCAAAGTCGCGCTTGACCGGCGTGGCTACGCGCTTTACTTCAGCCGCGCGACGATTCCCTGGGCGCGCGACGCTTTCGCGGCAGACGTGAGCAGCCTGCCCGCCGGACTGCCGCTCTATCGCCATTACGGGCTTTATGCGTACCGCGTTGCAT
>JBPCLS010000172.1:0-3563 GCA_051003055.1 Casimicrobiaceae bacterium | reverse complement strand
GATCAGGACGAGGCGCTGTCGCTGGCTGACCGGATCGTCGTGATGCGCGAAGGTGTCGTCCAGCAGATCGCCGCGCCGCCGGAGGTCTACGCGCAACCTGCGAACCTGCATGTCGCCCGCTTCATGGGGTATCGCAACGTGCTGCAACTCGATGTGGAAAGCGAATCAGGCGAACGCGTGACGTTGACCGCCCCCGATCTTCGCGTGACCGGCGTGCGCAAGCAGCCGTTGCTCGGGAAACGCGTTGCCGTCGCGATGCGGCCTGATGAAATTGCGCTGGGGGAGGGGCCGGGCGGTACAAATACGATTACCGGCCGCGTGGCGAACGTCGAGTACGGCGGCCGCGATTCGCTGGTCGATGTCGTGACGTCTTCGGGAACAGTGCTGCATGTGCGGACGTCGACGCCGCTCGCACTCGATGAAGCGGTGCGCGTCCACATCCGGCCGGAGCGGGTGCTC
This sequence comes from Casimicrobiaceae bacterium, assembly GCA_051003055.1. Taxonomy (GTDB): domain Bacteria; phylum Pseudomonadota; class Gammaproteobacteria; order Burkholderiales; family Casimicrobiaceae; genus VBCG01. The sequence continues at coordinate 3,104 of JBPCLS010000172.1, read as the reverse complement.
GTCTATCCGGCCGAAGCGCTGGGTGTGGTGACCGAGGCAGTGTGAGCAAATCGCTCGCTCCGAGGGAGTGTCGGATGGCGAGAACATGACGGCGGTTTCGCAGCGCGCACCGCGCGAGGGATGAAGGACGATAAGAATATGACCACTGCGTCGCACGCCGCACCGCGCGCATGGTTCGACCCGGCGTTGTGGCTGGTCGTTCCGGCGACCGCGTTCATGCTGCTGCTGTTTATTTACCCGTTTCTGTACGGACTGGGACTTTCGTTCGCGCCTAAGGAGGGTGACTGGCTCGCGAACTACACGCATTTTTTTACGACCGACAATTTGTGGCCGACGATCTGGACGACGCTGAAACTCGCGCTGCCGGCGACACTGATCAACGTCGGCGTTGCGCTGCCCATCGCTTTCAAGATGCGGGCGAAGTCGCGCCACCAGCGGTGGGTGACAACGATTCTGGTGATTCCGATCACGCTCGGCACCGTGCTGATCGCCGAGGGCCTGCTGACGTATCTTGGCCCCAAAGGCTGGCTGTCGCAGTTCCTGCAATATTTTCATCTCTACGACGCGCCGATCCGGCTGACCCATAATTACTGGGGGGTGCTGCTCTCGCTCATCATCTCTGGCTTTCCGTTCGCGTTCCTGCTGATCTTGTCGTACATCACCGGCATCGACCCGGTACTCGCGCGCGCAGCCTCGACTCTCGGCGCCGATTCCCGATCGCAGTTTCGCCACATCTATCTGCCGCTGCTCGCACCCGGGCTCGCGATGTGCTTCTGTCTGTCGTTCGTGCAGGCCTTTTCGGTCTTTCCGTCCGCGGTGCTGCTCGGTTCGCCCGCCGGGCCCACGCGCGTCATCTCCATTGCCGCGTACGAAGCGGCGTTCGAGGTCTACGATTATTCGCTGGCCTCGGCCATCGCGATGATCATGGGTTTTGTGCAGCTCGTCATCGTCGCGGCGGTACTTACCTTGCGCGGCGTGTTCTATCGAGGTCCGGTGACGGGAGGTAAAGGATGACCTTCGCCCGGGGTGTCAGCATCAAGCGCTGGTTCGATCTCGCCTGGAGCGGGCTCCTGTGGGGGCTTATGATCCTGTTCGTCGTCAATGTCGCGCTGATGATCGCGGCGGTGGCGACCAACTCGTTCGCTCGGCGTTGGCTTGGCACCTGGCTGCCTGAGGGCTGGACGACGCAGTGGTACACAGCCGCATGGAAGGAGTTTCAGCTCGACTAGATATTGGTGGTCACCGCGCAGGTTGTCTTGGCGGTCGTGCTGCTGTCGTTGCTGATCGGCGTGCCGGCTGCGTACACCTTGGCGCGGCGCAACTTTCCGGGCAAGCGACTGTTGCTGCTGCTGTTTCTGCTGCCGCTGATGGTGCCGCCGATCACTTACGGCATTCCGATGGCCACGGTTCTCTACCAGGTCCAGTTGGCCGGCACGATCTACGGCGTCATTCTCGCCAACTTGATTCCTGCCGCACCATTTGTCATTCTGGTGATGACGCCGTTCATCGAGCAGATCGATCCCAACCTCGAGTCGGCGGCGCGCGTTTTCGGCGCCGGTACGCTGCGCATGTTCTGGTACGTGCTCGTGCCGCTGCTGGGTCCCGGGATCCTCGCCGCATCGCTCCTGGTGCTCGTGCGCACGATCGCCATGTTCGAGCTCACTTTCTTGACCGCCGGCGCCGATTCCCAGACGCTCGTCGTCGCGCTGTATTACGCGGTATTCGCCGCCGGTGTACGTGCGCCGCAATCGGTCGACGCGATGGCGATGGTGTACATGGCCGTGACGCTCGCGTGGCTGTTGATCGCGCTTAGGTTTGTCAATCCAACGCAGCTCGTGAGCCGCGTGAAGGAGAATCCGCAGCCGGCGTGATGCGGATTCCGCCGCACGTCGTATCCGGTACCCCATGCAGCTTGGTCTAGCCGCGCTCCCGCATCTTCCGTCCGACGTCGTGCGTCCGGCGTACGATCCCGCGAAGGTTGCCGTCGGCATCCTGCATCTGGGTCTGGGTGCGTTCCACCGCGCGCACCAGGCCGTGTATACCGACACGGTGCTGGCGCGCGACCCGCAATGGGGCATTTGCGGCGTCTCGCTCAAGACTGCGCGCGCGACGGAAGCGCTGCGCGCACAGCAGGGTCTCTACTCCGTCGCGACGCGCAGCGAGGAGGGCACTGCTGCACGCGTCGTCGGCAGCGTGCGCGAAGCGATGTTTGCGGGTGCCGACCGCGACGGTGTGATTGCGCGGCTGGCCGATCCGCGCATTCGCGTGGTCACGGCGACCGTCACCGAGAAAGGCTACTGCCACGACCCGGCCACCGGCGCGCTCAACGTGACGCACCCGGATATTGCGCACGATCTCGCGCATCCGGAGGCGCCGCGGTCGGCGGTGGGCATTCTGGTGGCAGGACTCTCGGCGCGGCGCCATGCCGCCGCCGGGCCGATCACGTTTGTCTGCTGCGACAATCTGCCGCACAACGGGCGAACGGTCGCCGGCATCGTGCGTCCATTCGCCGATGCGCGGGAACCCGGGCTCGCGGATTGGGTCGATGCCAACGTCACGTTTCCCAGCACGATGGTCGATCGGATCGTCCCTGCTACGCAGCCTTCCGACGTCGACGACGTCGAGCGAATTCTTGGAATGCGCGATGCGGCGCCGGTCGTCGCCGAGGCGTTCACGCAATGGGTGATCGAGGACCGCTTTGCCGCCGCGCGGCCGTCCTGGGAAGAGGGCGGTGCGCAGTTTGTCGCCGACGTCGCGCCGTTCGAGACGATGAAGCTGCGCCTCTTGAATGGCAGCCATTCCACACTCGCCTATGTGGGCTTCTTGCTGGGCCACGAGTTCGCCTGGCAGGCGGCGGTCGACCCGCAGCTTGCCGCGTTGGTCGAACGGCAAATGGCCACGGAAATCATGCCAACGGTCAAAACCCCGCCGGGCATCGATCTGCGCCACTACTGCGCGCAACTGATGCAGCGCTTTCGCAACCCGGCGCTTCCCCATTGGACGCAGCAGATCGCCATGGACGCTTCGCAAAAGCTGCCGCAACGCTGGCTTGGCACGGTGCGCGACCGGATCAAAGCCGGTGCCTCGTGCGACCTGCTTGCATT
>JBPCLS010000171.1:0-4721 GCA_051003055.1 Casimicrobiaceae bacterium | reverse complement strand
CTACACGCTGGCGATTGCCGGCCTGATGGTCTCACGCCTTCCCGTGCTGTCGGGCAAGAAGATAGGGACGCGCGTGCGCCCCGAAATGGTGGCGCCGGTGATCATCGTGGCGGTGCTACTGATTGCCTTGCTGATCGCCTATCCGTGGGAGCTGCTCAGCGTTGTTTCACTGGCGTATCTCGTCTTGCTGCCGCTCGGCTGGTTCTCCTATCGCCGTTATCAGCAGGCAGACGCCGCAGCACGCGTGACAGTGGCGCCAGCCGCGAGCGATCGTCCGGCTGCGCCGGTGGCGCCGGCGCGCGACCCTGACGACGATCGCCCGACGCGGCTCAACTAGCTCATGCGGCGCGTTGTCCGTGTCCTTGCGGCGGATCGCAGCGATCGTGCACCGGCCGACAGCGTCATTCTTTCCAGCGGCCAGCGCCACATGCAGACCGCTCACCTGACCGGCGTCAATGGAACACCCATCGGGGTCATGCTTCCCGAGCCCGTGCTGCTGCGCAACGGCGATCTGCTGGAGCTCGATGACGGCAGCTTCGTCGATGTGGTGGCCGAGCCCGAGCTGCTGATCGAAGTCCGCGGCAACGATCTGACACACTTGGCGCGGCTCGCCTGGCATCTCGGCGATCGGCACGTTCCGGTGCAGATGTTAGCCAATCGGCTGCGGATGCGTCGCGATGCGGGGCTCGAAGCATCACTGGGTAGTCTAGGCGCGCGCCTCGTCGCAATCGAAGCGCCATTCGATCCTGAGGGCGGCGCGTATGCGACGCAAGGCGCCCATCACGAACATCACGCGCATGGTCATGATCATTGTGGTCACAACCACCACCACGAACATCACCGTCAGGATCACGGCTCAGCGCATCGCCACGACCACGACTAGCCGCTGATCTGCGCGCCTAGCTGCCGAGCGCATTGCGCATCGCGCGCCGATTGAGCCGTTTGGCATTCGCATTGACGGTGCGAAACGCCGGCTTCAGCCCCGCGCCCATGATCGCGAGCGGCGCATTGGCGAGCGGCGCGAACTGTCCCATCGCGGCCTGACTGAACATGCGAACGGCTTCGATGTTGGCGGCGACACAGCCTTCGATGAAAGCGGCGGACTTCTCGTCTACCATCCGGGTCGCTTCGGCTTGGCGTTCGGCTGCGCCGGCAAGTGAGACCATCCCGAACATCGGCAGGCGATGCCACAACGTCATGGACGTCGCGGTGGCTGCAACCGCAGTGTCCATGGCAAGATCGAAAACTGACCCGCGTGAGCGCCGCATAATGACCTCGCAAATCCGAGCGCTCCCGAGCGCGTGAAATTAAAACCCGCAAACGGAAATAAGTTCCCGCGCGGTTGGCACAGGAGAGCACGATGATGCTGAGCGTCGAACGCAACGGCCCGGTGACGACGATCATTCGCAGCCGTATCGCGGCGCGCAACGCCATGGACCCCGCGAGCGCCGAAGCGCTCACCGAAACGCTGCTCGCGTTCGACCGCGATGAGTCGCAGTCGGTCGCTGTACTGTGGGGCGCGGGCGGCGCGTTCTGCGCGGGCTTCGATCTGAAATCCGCGGCTACGCTCTTGGGAGAGAAAAATCCGATGGCCGCGCTGGATTTCCCGGTAGGCGAGGGGTCGATCCCGCGCGGGCCGATGGGTCCGACGCGGTTGCAGCTTTCCAAGCCGGTGATCGCGGCGATCGCCGGGCCGGCGGTCGCGGGCGGCATGGAACTCGCGCTGTGGTGCGACCTGCGCGTGATGGAGCGCAGCGCCTACATGGGTGTTTATTGCCGGCGCTGGGGCGTGCCGCTGATCGACGGCGGCACCGTGCGGTTGCCGCGCATCGTCGGCCGCGGTACCGCGCTGGATCTCATCCTCACGGGCCGCAAGGTGACGGCGGAGGAATGCCATCGCATCGGCCTGTGCGAACGCGTCGTGGCTGACGGTGAAAGCCGTATTGCGGCGGAAGCGCTGGCGCACGAGATCGCGCGCTTTCCGCAAGGGTGCATGCGTGCCGACCGCCGCTCCGTCTTCCTGCAGGACGGACTTTCCGAGATGGACGGACTGCGCTCAGAATGGGTGTGTTCGTCTGCCCTCGTCGAGCGCGAAGGCGCGGCCGGAGCGGCGCGCTTTTCTTCAGGCAAGGGACGCCATGGCGAATTCGGCGATATTTGATATGGGTGAGGCGAAGTACACCGGGAGAATTTGATGGGCCGCTTGCGCGACAAGGTCATCCTGATTACCGGCGCTGCCGGCGGCATCGGCTCGGCCGTTGCCGAAGCGGTCGTGCGCAATGGCGGGATTGCGATCGCCAGCGACCTCGCGGGCCGGGCCGGCATCGATCATCCGCTCGATGTGACATTGGAATCCGACTGGCAGCGCGTCGTCGATGCGATTGGGGCCAGCGCCGGCCGGCTGGATGGTCTCGTCAATGCGGCCGGCATCGCGATCGTCGGCACAGTCGATGATACCGACTTCGCGACCTGGCGCCGGGTGATGGCGATCAACCTCGACGGTGTGTTTCTCGGGTGCAAATACGCGATGCCGCTTTTGAAGAAAGCCGGCGGCTCGATCGTGAACCTCTCGTCGGTGTCGGGCCTGGTCGGCGACTACAATCTTGCCGCCTACAATGCGTCGAAGGGCGGCGTGCGGTTGTTGAGCAAATCGGTCGCGCTGCACGGCGCGCGTCTCAAGCCGCCGGTGCGCTGCAACTCGGTTCACCCGACCTTCATTGAGGGACCGATGACCGATGCGTTGCTCAAGTCCGTGCCGAAGCCCGAGGATACCAAGGCGCGCATGGAAAGGGCCATCCCCATGAATCGCTTCGGCAAGCCCAGCGAGGTCGCAGACATGTGCGTGTATCTGCTGTCGGACGAGTCCGCTTTCGTCACCGGCGCGGAGTTCGCGATCGACGGCGGACTGACTGCGCAATAGGAGCGGCGCCAGGAAAAGTGGAAACCGGTTTTCCGTTTGGCGTCGCGACCATCCAAAAGTCAGACCGGCAGCGGATGCCCGGGCATCAGGTCGTACGGATGCGCCCATCCGGGCAGCGCCTTCATCCGCTCGCGCCATGCGGCGATCGCCGGATGGTCCTTGCCGATGTCGAAACCGAATTCTTCGACCGGGTAAAAGAGATATCCGGCGAGCGATACGTCGGCGATGGTCGGCCGGTCGCCGAGCAGGAATTTCCGTCCCTCGAGCCGCTTGTTGATGATGCCGAGATTGCCGTCGAGGCGGCCCCGGAAAAACGCGTGGATGGCCGGGTCGGCGGGAGGCTTCACCCAGTTCCTGAGAAAACGATACGGCCCCAAAAATCCATTGACCTTCTGGTTGTCGAAGATGATCCAGCGTAGCGCCTCGAGTTCCTCGTCCTCGCCGTCGGGAAGATATTTGCCGGAGCGCCGCGCGAGGTAGGTGAGGATCACGCCGGACTGGGTGATCTTCTTGCCCCCGTGGGCCAGCACCGGCGCTTCGCCCATTTCATTCACCTCGCCGCGATACTCCGGCGTGCGCGTCTGGCCCTTGAAGAAATCGACGAACACCGGCTTCCAGTCCGCACCGATCAGATTGAGCATCAGGGCAGCGCGATAGCAATTACCGGACTGCGCGAAGCAATAGAGCTGGTATTCGGGCATGAAATCTCCTGTCAGGAAGCGAGCGCACGGCGCACCGCCGCGGGTTCGCGGTCGATCACGCGCAGCAGAGTCTGCATCGCGGCGTCCGGGCGGCGGCGACCCTGTTCATAGGCCTCCATCGTGCGTGCGGAGATATGAAACCTGCGTTCGAACTCACGTGTGGATCGCGCGACTTTGCGGCGGATGGACTTGATGCGGCCCGGCGTAAACAAATTGTCCGGAACATCGTAACTCTCGATCTCGATCTCACCCCGAAGATAAGCCGCCAACTCCTTGAACGACGCTTCAAGCTCCCGTCCAAATTTGGTGCGCCGCTCGATTTTCTTTGCGACTTTCTTCATGGCTCGACTCCGCTCGTCAGTTTTTCGATGGCGCGCAGGAGTGCCTTACGGTCATCCCGCGTCAGGTCATCCTTTTCGTTCTTTGGATACGCCAGCAAGAACGCCAGTATCTGACCTCTGACAGCCAGAAAATAGACGACGCGCCCACCCCCACGCTTGCCCATGCCCGGACGCGCAATTCTTGCCTTTCTTGCACCTCGCAAGCCCTTGATCATCGGGTGGGCGTCCGGTGCCGCGCGAACTGAAAGCTCGAATTCCTCCATTTCCGCGTCATCGAAGCCCATCGAGCGCATGGCGCGCAAATAGCGCTTCAGGCGAAGAATTCTCATGAGCTGATTATACTACAATTGCGGCGTACGACAATGTCGTATTCAATCACCGCGTCAACGTCACCTGCTGTCCGGTCGTCGCCTTGCCGTCGAATCGGCCCGGGGAGGCGAGGGCGAGTTGGCCGAGCGACTGACCGTTGTGATCGCGGATGAGGAGCGAACCTTGCTCGAAGGTCCACTTGCGGCTGGTGAAGAAGTTTCCCGGGCAGCCGCCTTCCGGTGCGATTGTGCCTTCGCCCGCATCGGGCGTGGCGCCGAAGTTCGTGTTGCATTGGCTGGCGCCAAGGGCGGCAAGCTGCCAGCGGCCCGCCATCGGTTCCGGCGGCGCGCCATAGCGCGTGCTGCTCGGCGGCGCGCCACTGACCACTGTTTCGCTCGCGCATCCACCGAGTGCGATAGCCGAAGCAATGGTCAGTACGAAGCGCATCGC
>JBPCLS010000170.1:0-6413 GCA_051003055.1 Casimicrobiaceae bacterium | reverse complement strand
GCGTAGTCCACGAAGAGGGCAAAAGCTGCGTATGCGCAGGATTTGAGAGTCGCGCGCTGGCGAGCTCGGCGTCGGAGTCGAGACGCAGCAGCCAATGCGGAATTTCCGCATTGGCTTCCATCCGCAGGGCGGCGCGGTCGGCGTCGAGACGCAGTATCAGCCGGGTTCGCGTCTAGTGCAACGTTGTCGAAACGTTGTTCACGAGCGCGTCAAGTGCGGTCCGCATTTGTTCCACGTCTTCGCCACGTCCGCAGGACAGCGTGAAGCATTCCGGCACGAAATCGCGAATGTTCCGCCAGCCGGATCGCTTAAAACGGCGAGGCGCACGATTCATGGTCAGTAGTTGACGTTGGCGATATATGCGACCGCGCCACTCAACGCCCGGAAGTTGCAATACTTCTCCACGCGTAAGCCAACGAGATTTTGCTGCCAGAGGGACACGAGCGACGGCCCAAAATGACTGCGGCGCGATCGGTTCAATCACCTCGACTTGGGCAGTTGGCTCGCATCGGCAGGCCCTTCGATCCCCGCCGCTTCGCTGCGTTCGCCACTGACTAGCCGGTAGGCTACGCCGGCCAGGGCAGCGCCGAGCAGCGGCGCGATCCAGAACAGCCAGAGCTGCGACACAGCCCAGCCGCCGACGATCAGAGCCGGTCCGGTGCTGCGCGCCGGATTCACCGATGTGTTCGTCACCGGAATGCTGATCAAATGGATCAGCGTCAGCGCAAGCCCGATGGCGATGGGCGCGAAGCCGCTCGGCGCGCGTTCGTCGGTCGCGCCGAGGATGATCATGAGGAAGAAGAACGTCATCACGAACTCGCAGACGAGCGCCGCGGTCATCGAATACTTGCCCGGCGAATGCTCGGCGTAACCGTTGGAAGCGAAGCCGCCGTTCAGATCGAAGCCGGCATTGCCGCTCGCGATCAAATAGAGCACGCCGGCGCCGATGATCGCTCCTGCGACCTGCGCGACGACATAGGGCAAAAGGTCCTTCGCCTTAAAGCGGCCACCGAACACGAGGCCGAGCGAAACCGCGGGATTGAGATGGCAGCCCGAGACGTGGCCGAGCGCGTACGCCATCGTCAACACCGTCAGCCCGAAGGCGAGCGACACGCCGACGAAGCCGATGCCGAGCGCCGGAAACGCCGCCGCTAGAACGGCGCTGCCGCAGCCGCCGAGGACGAGCCACATCGTGCCGAAGAACTCGGCGGCAACACGGTTGAACAAAGGCATACGTTGCTCCAGGACAGTCGATGAGTCGGGATGGTATTTCGGGGCCGTTGTCGAGGTCAACTAATCCTGCCCTCTCCCGGTGATAGCTACGCGTCACTACAAGTCCGATCGCTCAGCGTGAAGTACGCATTGCCTGAGTGCTGCGGCCTCATGGGAAACTCCGCTGGCGAAAGGACCGGACCGGAGGTACAGCGGATGGTCGCCCCTAAGAAAGCCCGAGTTCTCGGCGCTGAAGGCCGAGTTGATGGAGGCGGTGCGCACCGAGGTGCTGGCGGCGCAGGAACATTCGGGTCAGCTCGAGCGCCTCCTCATCGCGGCCTTGGGCGCGCACGGCGTGCGCGAGGATCGCACACATTGACGAGAGCAGGTAGGTTGCGCCCAGCCGCACCAGCGTGTCGTAGTCGGCCCTCACGGCATTTTTCTTTGACGCGATGTCGCTGCGCGCAAAGACTCTTGGGCTGCGCCTTGATCGTATCGATGTCGCGGCGGAAGGCGAACTGGATGGGGCCATTGCGCGCGCCAAAGGCGGCGCACTTATGGTCGTGGGTGACCCGATGTTTTTTCCACACCGTATCCACATCATCGAGCTGACACTTCGATCCCAGGTGCCGTCCGCATTCGGCGGCCGCGACCACGTCGCCGCTGGCGGTTTGATGTCCTATCTTTCATCCAACGCCTGGCATTGGCGCAGCGCGGCCAGCTTCGTCGACAAGATTCTCAGGGGCACGAAGCCCGCCGATATCCCGGTTCAGCAGCCAACGAAGTTCGAGCTGGCGATCAACCTAAAGACCGCAAAAGCGTTCGGTATCACCATCCCGCAATCGCTGCTGCAGCGCGCAGATGAGGTGATTCAATGATCGAGCGTTGCCAGTGTTCGCCGCCTAAGCGCTGCGTGGCGCGGTCGCACGGTGACTTTGGATTGTTTACCGTCTGCTTTGTAAATGGCCGACCGGCTGCAACGGGTCGGATTGCGACAGTCACCAATCGGCCAGAAGCGGACATTCGGACCGCCAGCTCACGTCCGTAGCACGGTCAACGCGCAACCCACCGTTGCCACGTGATGACAGTGCGTGTGTCAGACGGTCGACACGCGTTCAAACTCCAATCACGCGTCGAGCGAGAGCCAACCGTTGCGGCGTACTGGCCACCACGGTCGGCCGCCGTTCGATTAGCAATCCTCCGCGACCGGCAGGCCGCACGCGATGATGCGGCGCACGTCCGGATTCACCCGGTAGTCCGTGTGTGCGTGCAGAGGATGCTCGGCGTAGCCGAACCACGTGAACGCATTTGACACGATCACGTCCACGCTTCGATATGTAATCCCCGTTTCGTGCTGGCTGTATTTGAGCGGCCACGAAAGCAAGTCATTCGGATCGTCAAAGACGACGACTTCTGCACGTGTCGGCAGTCGCGCCTTGTCGCTGTCGATGCTCTCGGTGAACGATTTCTGACGGGCTCCGAATCGTCTGAACAGCTCGTTCAGGGGATCTTCGGCAGCCGGCCGAGCGCGACCGAGCTGCACGCCGAACGCTGCCGTCTCCGCTCGACACCGCGGGCCTTGCAGGCTCGTCACGAGCGGCGCTGCCAGCGACAGGATCGGCACTTGGTTGGCGCCCATGAAGATCTGCGCCGTGCGACCCACCGTCCCAGCCGCAGCCGCGGACGCTTCGTGCCCTTCACAGACCATGAGCAGCAGCGAGTCGAAGAAGATCTTGCTGCCGAGGCTCTCGGTGATCACGAACAAAGGTGTTTGCTCGGTGGCGGCGTGCGCCCGCAGATCCGCACGCGACTTCGACTTCGCGCGATCAGCGGCCGCGTACTCGATGACCTCCTGCATCTGCGCCTGGATGCGCTCCTTCTTCGGTCCGACGTATACGATCGCATCGGCCAGACAGTCATTCATGAGACTGTTCTGCAGGTCCCTGTTCAGCCGCGCCCGCACGTAAGGACTCGTGTATTCCCCGGTGCAGTAGCTCGCGGCGGGCGCATCGCGGTCGTCGTCGCGGTCGTAGCACAACGTCTTCTTTTCATCGATCGTCACGGGCGACCAGACGATCGCATGCGAGACCACCTTCTTGCCTCCGTCGACATCTAGAACCTTTCGATAAAGCTCCGTTTCACCGCCGGCCACGTGAACGGGCTCGCCGATGCTCTTTTCGTCAAACCGTTGGTTGATGCCGAGCGCGGCCGCCAGATGATTGTTCGCGCTGGCGACCCAGTCCCGGCCGTGAGTGCACATGCCGTGGACGAGGAACACGTCGACTTCCTGCGAGCCCTTGTGCGAGTTAAGCGTGCTCTTGATGCCGAGCGCCGTGCCGCTACTTCCTACGCCCACCTGGTAAGGACGATAAGGCAGCGCGCAAGCCGTACTAAGCGACACGGCGACGCAGCCGAGAACGACCCGTGCCCAGCGGAGCTGCAAGGATTTCTGCACCCACGAACGTTGCGCGTGTGTCTTTATCGACATTCGATCTCCGCTTCTCGGGTAGGTGTAGTACGGATAGTTCGACATTCTCGTCCCGAGTCGAACTGCACACCATCTCGGGCGAGCATGGTCACTCCCATTTGCATCATCCTGGGTGGCCGGCGAGAATTAAGAGGACGCTTGCCAGAAGATACCGCCCCCACTGCGGTGTCACAGGCTCATCGCCGACGCAAATATGGCGTTTCCTGGAGCAGTTCTGCCGAGTCAACGGCCAGGTACTTCGTGCTAGCAATTGGATTGAAGACGTATTGTTGCGTTGGCCTAAGCTATCCGTGTATGCGCGAGCAGCCGTTGGGTCGTCAAGGTCGCGTGGAAATGCTGCAAAGCAATCTCGATCATCCCGTCTAGCTTATCTCAGCTGTCCGATAGCTCACTCAACGGACGATGGGCCCGTTCACCAACTTCCGCTACAGGTCGCTTTGAGTCGTTCGCGAACGGCGACTCGCGGCCACGATCGGACATTCGCCGCCGGCGGTGTGAACCCCTTTTGGGGCGCATAGTAGGGGTTCTATCGTCGACGAAATGGACCGGCGCACGTTCATCGGCACCGTTGCGGTGAGCCTTCTCGCCGCGCCGATCACCGCCGTCGCCCAGCAGGCGGGGAAGGTGCCGAGGATCGGCATGCTCTTGCCCGGGGCCGCGCCGCCGGGGCAGCCCAGCCCCTTGCTCGACGCCTTTCGCGCAGCGCTACGCGACCTTGGCTACGTTGAGGGACAGAACGTCGTCATCGAGGACCGGTGGTCCGAGGGGCGGGACGAGGGTTTCTCGGATCTCGCCGCCGACCTTGTCCGCCTCAATGTGGCAGTGATCGTCACCCAGGGTACATCCGCGGTCCGGGCGGCCAAGGCGGCGACTAGCTCGATCCCCATCGTCATGGCATGGGTGAGCGATCCGGTCGCGATCGGGGTCGTGGCCAGTGCAGGATCTCGAAGCTGCCGGTGCCTTCATGGCCGAGATCGAACTGGTGCCGGCCGAAGTGGCGAACGCCATTTCGCAGCGCACGTGGATGATCATGATTTCCATGGGCGCCGGGGCCGGCTGCGACGACAGTATCTCTTTGCGACCGACGTACTCGGCACGAATCGCGCACATACCCCGCGCCACGCCAAAACTTACCGCAATTTCGCCGCTGAGTTCGACCGCCTGCAAGGCGAACGCGTCGGCGCCTTCACGCAATATGCCGCCGACATCGCAAGTGGAGCCTTTCCCGAGGCACGGCACATAGTGGCCATTCCTCCCGCAGAACTACAGCAATTCCTGGATTTCCTTGGCAAGCATTGAGTCCCGATGCGATGGATCAAGGCGTTACTGCGCAAGCGTAAATTCGAAGATCTGGCAATTGGCAAGCGTTTGGCCGGTCAAGTTGTAGAAGAAGGTGCCGTGACCGACCACGGCGATAGAGCGTTCCGGTCGCTGCAACAACAAGCGCTTGAATTCCTTGGCTCTGAACTGAACCATCTCCATAGGCTCTACGCATATTCCACGTTCGTCGGGTTTGCCTTCGTTGTGCCACCACACTTCCGGTAGATGGTCGAGCGCAAACGTTGGAAATTCCTTCGAGAGCAATGCAGGGTGGCGACCTATGTCGCAACTGTTTTCGACCCGCTCGCGGTGTAAAGACTCCACCAGGATGGTCGGCGAGGAAGGATGTTGCGCGAACAACCCTGCGGTGGTTTGAAGGGCGCGCGTCAGCGGCGATGTGATGACCAAATCGATCGCAACATCCCGCAGTCTGTCGCGGGCCCGCTGGACCTGTTCCCGGCCAACCTCGCTCAAGGGAGCGTCGTAATGAAGCAGATCGATGCCGTTTCCATGGGGCATTGCGTTAAAGGTCGACTCTCCATGGCGGATGCAGAAAATTGTCCTGGACGCCATTTACTACAAGCCTTTTCCGCATTTTGGTAGCGAAGATAAGGCCCCACCCCCACTGGTAAAGATAGGCAACGATTTTTATATGTCATCGATCGAAATCAAGCCCGCTACCGCACGCTTTCCGCAACTGCGAAACGGCTACGACCGCGATACTGGCACGGGCGCCGCCCATCTGTTCAAGTCAGAAGCAGCACGGGCAAGCTGCTGTCCGACAGGGCGCTTGGCGAAGGATCAATGTACCATCCCGGCGACATCGATTAGGACGGGCGCAAAATCTGGGAGCCGGTAGCCGAGTAACCGTCCCAACAGCCGCGCCATCGTCTACCGAGTCGATCCCACTGCGATGCCGGCGACCGAGATGTCTCGCTAGGCTGACCACGTCTGCCGCTCGTGCACAACACCGGTGACAACACGCTGCACGGCGTGACCTGGGGCTCGCGCCGTTTCTACCGGTTCCAGCTCGTCGGCGAGGCAAGGCCATGAATGCCAACGTGGCGCCAGAGCAGCTGCGCAAAATGAACCACTCAGGCTACATCGATTACCAGGATTGCAAGTACCCGGGGCGGCGCGGAATGCTGCGTTCCGGGCACAACTCCTACCAGATGAAGAAAGACGGACCGCGCATCTCGGTGGGCGGTTTCGAGATCGTCGATCTGCGGACCCCCAGGCGATCAGCCAGATCCCGATCGAACTCTGGACCGAATCCGGTCTTCCCGTGACCTATGACCTGTTCTGGGTCGAGGCCACGGCGACGGGTTTGCGGGCGTGCTTCGTGCCGGAGGACAACAAGTCGGCGCTTTACGTCTACGAAGCCGACGTCAAG
>JBPCLS010000169.1:0-2761 GCA_051003055.1 Casimicrobiaceae bacterium | reverse complement strand
CTCATAAGTATTCACTTGACAACTTATTTTGTCGGGTCCATCCCTGTATCCGCCGCGTCTCATCCAGTGGACGGACGTCGGCGGCATTTGCCGTGTGCACCAATGGCGACTGCCGCCGCTGCAACTCGCCACGCTCAGCCGGCTCCATATCTTTGCTAGTGGACTGCGTCGACAATGCGGCGAGCTACGAAACCGGTCGTCCATTGGCTTTCCAACGCATGCGAATTCACGTCTCTTCAAGGAGATACCCATGCCCCATCTGCTTCCCCGAAAACCCGTGCCTGAGCTCGCCGTGCCGACGTTGTCCGGCACGACTTGGAGCCTCGCGGCCGCAGCGCCGCAGCGTTTCACGCTCATCGTGTTCTACCGTGGGCTGCACTGCCCGATCTGCAAGACGTACATCGCCGAATTCGACAAGTTGGTTTCCGAATTCGCGACGCGCGGCACGGAGACGATTGCGCTCAGTAGCGATACCGAAGCGCGCGCACGTCAGGCACAAGACAGCTGGAATCTCAAACAACTGAACATCGGCCACTCGCTATCGATCGCGACCGCGCGGACATGGGGCCTGTATGTCTCGACTAGCCGCGGCATGACGTCGGTCGGCGTCGAAGAGCCGGCGCTGTTCAGCGAGCCTGGGGTGTTTCTGGTGCGACCCGACCACACGCTGTATTGGGCCGCTGTGCAGTCGATGCCCTTCGCGCGGCCGCACTTTCGCGACATCCTCGGGGCGATCGACTTCGTCATCGCCAAGGACTATCCGGCGCGGGGCGAAGCATGAGCGGTCTCCCCGGGCGCCGCGACTGAAGGACATGAAACCGGACTCGCTTATCTGATCGTCGCGTTGGCGGGACTGCTGGTCCCGGTCTCGCCAAGTCGCGCGTTGACGCTAAACGGCTTTGATCTTCACGTTGCACTGGTACCGCCAGAGCAAATTCTGCACGGCGGGCGGCCAAGAACGGTATCCCGGCAATCGACGCGCCGAAGTTCATTCCGGCGGGCGCCGCAAATCTCGCTGGTGGCGACTGCGTGCTCGGCCTCGCCCGCAACGGCGCGGTGAAGGCGTACCCGGTCCGGATCCTGAACTGGCACGAGATCGTCAACGACCGCCTTGGCGACCGAGCCCATCGGCACCACCTATTGCCCGTTGTGTGGCACCGGTATTGCGTACCTTTCACGCGCCGGAGGTGCGGCGACGACGTTCGGCGTCTCGCGGGGCCACCTCTTTCCCGCATTACGAGCGGGAAGAGCGATTGCGATACGATGCCGGCGATTTCCTAGGCTTCAGGAAGCGACAGAACGTTTTTCGCCGCCGCCGCGCGCCAACAGCATAAAGCCGACACCAACGATCACTCCGAAAACGAGATGCCCTATCAAGCTGCCCATCGCTACGGGGCGCATCGGGGGCATCATCAATGGCGCAAATGCCGGCATTCCCAGCAGCAGCGGCATCAAGATCAGCGCGCCCAGTATCCACCAGGCCACACCATAAAGGGCGCCCCAGCCAGTCGCTGCGCCGTAGCCACGGATACGGTCGCCGAGCAACCAACCAAAAATTCCGCCGGTGACGGCGCTATTGAACAGGTGATACAGCCAGCCAATGACAAGGCTGTCCGAGCGGACCACGTTCGCCACCATCACCATCATCGGCATCTCTCCGCCGCCCGGTTTCGGGGCAGTCATGATCTGCATCATCATTCCGAAAGCCACGCCCGCGATCAAGCCCGCCACGATTCCTGCAGTAATTCTGTTGCGCATCATTCATTCCTCCGTAAACGACTGACATCAGCTCGTTCCCGCCGCGTGCTGTGATTCGACCGACCCTCCAAGCTTGGCGCGGTCGAGCCGTTCCGCGTCGGCGACCGGCAGCTCGTTTTTTTCGCAGTGCTCAAGGAAATCGGGTATCCACGCGTTCTGCGCACTCGACGGGCCGCCGACCTTCAGCTGCCGGTCGATGTTCTTGATCGCCTGCGCCGTCGTGCGATACAGCTCGTAGTAACCTTTCTTGCCGCCGGTCCAGAATGCTCTCGGATTGGGTTCGTTCCACACTTCGAGGCACCACTGCGAAACCTCGAATGCGCCATAGCGGTCGACCCAGTGTCGCATCAGCCGGTCGATCAACGCGCCCCACTGTTTGTAATCCTTCGGCGGCGTGACGTTGCCTTGGTAGCTGAAGACCGTCGTGTTTCCGGAAGCCAACGTCGACGGCATGAATGATAGTTCGACGGACGGCTTCATGCCGGTAGACAGAAGAAAATCGTAGATCTTATCGATATTGAAGAACGAATAGAGCAGTTCCTTGCGATTACAAATCAGCGTGCCCATATCATCGTCAAGTGCGCCGTGAAAGCGCACGTGGCGAAACCCGAGATCACGATGCACCTGCTTCAGGTGTTGCTGCCAATCGGCGCGCAGCGCAAGCATCGCGCGTCCGCTTCCCGTCGTGTGCTCCCACGCATGGTTAAGCGGCATGGGCGCGGCAGCGAGGTTGCATTGGAAAGTGATCGCCACGGGAACCCGAAAGTCACTATTTCAACGAGTCGGGAATCATTCGGCCTTTAAAACAAGCACGCCTTTTATGGGCGACATCAAAACGCCCGCGACCCGCGGGCGTTTTCAAGCAAGCGTGCTACCGGGCAGGCGGACGCGCGCCAGTCACGCGAATCGGTTCACGCTTGTCCATGCCGCGGTAGACCAGGGCTAAGACCAGTCCGTAGACCGCGTGCGATACGAATCCAATCCAGCCGCGACCTTCAGCGAA
>JBPCLS010000168.1:0-3743 GCA_051003055.1 Casimicrobiaceae bacterium | reverse complement strand
CGTATAGACGCCCTCGCGCCAATCAGCCGTTGGATTCACGAACCGTTGTTTCACCTGGACGCGGGCGATCATGCCGCTGACGCTCATGTGCACGTCGGTGAAGAGCAGCGGCGCGGCCTCGTGGTTGCCCGCCGCGTCCTGCAGCATGAGCGTGCCCTGCCCGGCACCGTGCGGCCCCGGCACGGCGGCGTATGCCTGAGCCGATGCAATGAACACCGCCAGTGCCAGGACCAGGCTCACGAACATCCCTGCCGCAAGGCTTTCCAACACCAGCCGCGCCAATTCGCGCCATTCGCGGCGCGGAAATCCGCGGCGCGTCGTCTCAATCGGGTCTGCCATTTTCTAAATTCCGTCGGTTGCTTAAGCGCCGAGAATTGCCGAAAGCCTTGAGGTCGCCGCTTTCCCTCTCTCCTAAGGATCGTATTGCGCGCCAGCATTCCGGCAGCGGAGGGCGAGAATTGCGGCAAACCAGCTAACAAAAATGGCAAACCAGTGGCAAAGGTGCGGTTCCAAGCAGCTCTCGGGCGAGGAGCCACTTCGCAAGCGGACTCGCACCTGGCGGCTCATAACAGCCGGATCGGTCGGTGCGCTATATTGGCTCTCGCCATGAGCCGTCGCATCGCCATCGTCGAAGACGAGCCCGCCATCCGCGCGAACTATGCGGAAGCGTTGCGCAAGCACGGGTATGAAGTCGCCACATACGCGACGCGCGCGGACGCGCTGTCTGCGTTTCGCACGCGTCTGCCCGACCTGGCGCTGGTGGATATCGGCCTCGCCGACGATGTGGACGGCGGGTTTGCTCTCACGCGCGAGTTGCGCGCGCTGTCGGCAACGATCCCCATCATATTTCTGTCGGCGCGCGACAGCGATTTCGATATCGTCGCCGGGTTGCGGCTGGGCGCCGACGATTACCTGACCAAGGATGCGAGCTTGCCGCACCTGACTGCGCGCATCTCCGCCCTGTTCCGGCGCAGCGAACTTGGCTCGGTGTCAGCCGCCGTCGAGGAAATCCTGGATCGCGGAGCGCTCAAGCTCGACATCAAGCGGCTGGCCGCCTGGTGGAACGGCACGCCGGTCGAGCTGACCTTGACCGAATTCTGGATGGTGCACGCGCTGGCGCGCTTCCCGGGGCATGTGAAGGATCGCGACGCCTTGATGCGCGACGCGCGCATCGTCGTCGACGACAGCACGATCACGTCGCACATCAAACGCATTCGGCGCAAGTTCCAGGCGCACGATCCAACGTTCGACTCCATTGTAACGGTCTACGGCATGGGCTATCGCTGGAATGCCGAATGAAACGGCTGCGCGTTGCATTGTCGATCCGCGCGCAGTTGCTGCTCGTACTCACCGTATTCCTCGCGCTGCCGTGGCTCGGTTTCGAGTATGTACGCGAGCTGGAACGGGTGTTGCGCGATGCGCAGGAACGCACGCTCGCCGGCACCGCGCAAGCGGTGGCAACCGCGCTGCACGACCGGCCGGCGCTCTTTGCGACGCCGCCTGATCCGATCGCCTCTTTCGCGCGCGATCGTGGCGCGGAAACCGAAGACGGATCGGAGGCGCACCTGCCGCCATCGGCTTCTCCGGAGATCGAACAAATCGTCTCCGGTTTATCGAGAACCACAGCGCGAATCTGGGTGGTCGATCGCAACTTGAACATACTCGCGCGAGCGGGTTCACTCAAAACGAAGACCGCGCGAATTGAAGAAAAGGCGACGGCGTGGTCGCGCTGGTGGGACTCGGTCTGGCGCAATACCGTGCATCGGCTGTATGCGTTGATGCTCGAACAGCCGACCGACGAATTCACCGACAGCGCGGTGGCAGGCGGTGCGCCGCGCGGACGCGATGTCGAAGGTGCACTGGCCGGCATCCTGACCACCGATCGCCGAGCAACCGTGGATGGCCGCACCACGCTTGTCAGCGCAGCGCATCCGATCTGGATCGGGGACCAGGTGCGCGGTGCGGTGATCGTCGAGGAAACCGGCAATGCCGTGCTCGCCGAACGCAACCGGGCATTCGAGCGGTTGTTCAACATCGTCCTCGCCGTGCTACTGGTTGGCTCGCTGGCGCTGACGACCTACGCAACGTGGCTATCGTCGCGCATTCGCCGTTTGCGCGACGATGCGGAGCGGGCGATCGACGACAAAGGGCGTGTGCGGCACGCGCTGGCAAGCTCCGCTGCGCGCGACGAAATCGGCGATCTCTCGCGCAGTTTCGGCAATGTTCTCGCGCGTCTGTCGGCGTACGCGAGCTATCAGGAGCAGATGGCAAGTCGGCTGTCGCATGAGTTGCGCACACCCGTCGCCGTGGTCCGTTCTTCGCTCGACAACCTGAAGCTCACGCCGCTGCTGGACGAGGCGCGCGTGTACATGGCGCGCGCGCACGACGGTCTCGTGCGCCTGACGCAAATCCTTACGCGGATGACCGAAGCCTCACGGCTCGAGCAAAGTCTCTCCGAAGTGGAACGGGAGCGAATCGAACTGGCTCGGCTGGTGGCGAGTTGCGTCGAAGGCTACCGGCTCGCCTATCCGGCTGCGCAGATCGAGTTCGAAGGACCAGCCGAGACTCTTGTCATTGACGGCGCGTCCGATCTCATCGCCCAAATGCTCGACAAGCTGGCGGCCAACGCCGTGGAATTCGCGGGCGGGGGCGTGGTGGAATTTCGTCTGGAACGAAGCGGCGCGAATGCGCGGCTTCAAGTCATCAACGCAGGCCCGCTGTTACCCGATACCTCTCCGGAAAGACTTTTCGATTCGATGGTGTCGGTCCGCCGTGCGGCAGATCAGACCGATGAGCCCCATCTGGGCCTGGGGCTTTATATCGTCAGGATCATCGCGCAGTTCCATGGGGGCCACGCGGTGGCCGCGAATCGCAGCGACGGCGGTGGTGTCGTCATCACTGTTACGCTCCCTCTCGCGTGATGTGCGTCTTGAAGAACTTGGGACAAGCTTGAAAAAATGACCTGACGATGAACTTTCGCTACGTGTATTCCGCCTTTGCCGCGGCCTACCTGCTGTCATACCTGTTCCGCACGGCCAACGCCGTCATTTCGCCGGAGCTCTCGCGCGACCTGGCGCTGAATCCCTCTGCGCTAGGTTTGCTGACGAGCGCCTATTTCCTGGCATTCGCCGCGATGCAACTGCCGGTGGGCATGTTGCTCGATCGCTATGGTCCTCGTCGCGTGGAACCGGTGCTCCTCGGCATCGCCTCGCTGGGGTCGTTTCTGTTTGCCTATGCGGAGACGATCCTGGGCCTGGCGGTTGCACGCGCATTGATCGGGCTTGGTGTCTGCGCTTGCCTGATGGCGCCGCTGAAAGCCATCGCCACCTGGTTTCCGGCCGAGAAACAGGCGTCGTTGTCCGGATGGATCATGGTCGCCGGCGCCGTGGGTGTGTTGGCAGCAACGGCACCGTTGGAATTTGCGTTGCGATTTACGACCTGGAGGATCGTCTTCATCGCGCTCGGGTTCTGCACGTTGGCCGCCGCGGTTGCGATCTGGTGGCGAGTGCCTGATATCCCGAAGCCGCACGGCGGCGTTGGGCTCGCTGCACAATGGTCGGGTGTGCGCAGCGTGTTCCGGCATCCGCGGTTCTGGTGGATCGCCCCGCTCGCCGCCGTGGGGATGGGGTCGTTCATGGCGGTGCAAGGATTGTGGGCGGTGCCCTGGTTACTCGAAGTCGAAGGCGAGACCCGCGCCGGCGCCGCACAGCATTTGCTCGCCATGAGCATCGTGATCATCGCAC
>JBPCLS010000167.1:0-3680 GCA_051003055.1 Casimicrobiaceae bacterium | reverse complement strand
AGAAACGACGCATCGCGCTATCGTAGTCGCGGGTTTCCCGCATATGCGCTGCGAGCATCCCGCCCACCAAGCGAGACACGCTCATAGCACGCTCGGCCGCATGGACACGCGCCCAGGCGGCTGTTTCCTCATCTAGGGTAATAGTGACGTTCTTCATCGTCTGATTTCACGAGTCTTAAATACACGAAACCAGTGTACCACGAAATTCTTGTATTTATTATGCGAGCTTCGCTTGTGACGCTAGACAAAAAGCGGATGTCAGGCGGTGAGTGCCAATCGCAGCCGGCCTCGGTCTACGGGCCGATGTAAAAAGAATCGACAGCCAGGCAACCGAATGCAGGTACGATCGAGTTGAATCGTTCCGTATTTGCCGGAGGGCATTCCGAGTTTCGGTAAATTCGTCGAATACGCCCCGTAGGTCGAGCCAACGCTTTGATGATTTTTCTCCTCCTCGGCCTCCTCCTTTTTTTAGGCGTTCACTCCGTTCGTATCTGCGCCGCTCCCTGGCGCACCGCGCAGATTGCGCGCGTCGGCGAAGGGAAATGGAAGGGCGTCTTCTCACTGGTGTCGCTGGTCGGATTTTTCCTGATCGTGTGGGGTTACGGCCAAGCGCGGCTCGATCCCGTGGTGTTGTGGAGTCCGCCGGTGTGGACGCGGCACGTTGCGGCGCTGCTGACGTTGCTTGCGTTCGTGCTGATCGCCGCGGCGTACGTCCCGGGCACGCGGATCAAGGCGGCGATCGGACATCCGATGGCTGCCGGCGTCAAGGTCTGGGCGTTCGCGCATTTGATCGCCAACGGAATGCTCGCTGACTTCGTGTTGTTCGGCGGTTTCATGGTGTGGGCTATTGCGGCTTTCGCATCTTCGCGCCGGCGCGATCGCGAGGCGGGCACCGTCTATCCGGCGGGCTCGCTTTCGCGCGACGCGCTCGCAGCGGCGATCGGCGGTGTGGCGTGGATCCTGTTCGCGTTGTGGCTGCACCTGTGGCTGATCGGGGTGCGGCCATTGGGATAGTCGCGTGATAATGTCGATCCGCGTTTCCACTGTCGAAAATGTGCGATGAGCCTAGACCGCGTCCCGGCCGGGGTGGATGTACCCAACGACTGCAACGTCGTCATCGAGATCCCGATGCATGGGGACCCGATCAAGTACGAGGTCGACAAGGCGACCGGGGCGGTATTCGTCGACCGCTTCATGGCGACGGCGATGCACTATCCGTGCAATTATGGTTACGTTCCGCATACGCTGTCCGACGACGGAGACCCGTGCGACGTGCTGGTACTCTCGCCCGTTCCGCTCATCACGGGGGTCGTGGTCCGCTGCCGCCCGATCGGCATGTTGAAAATGGACGATGAAGCCGGCGGCGACGCCAAGATTCTCGCGGTACCGATCGACAAGCTGACGTCGCTCTACCGGGAAGTGCAGTCCCCCCGGGACCTGCCCGAGCTCACGACGCGCCAGATCGCGCATTTCTTCGAGCATTACAAGGACCTCGAAGCCGGGAAATGGGTGAGACTCGCCGGCTGGGTCGGTCCCGAAGAAGCGAAGAAGGAAATCGTCGACAGCGTCGCGCGCTACGACGCCACGAATCCGAAACCCGCGTTCTGACGGCAACATACATGGCGCGAATCAAGACCACCGTTGTCGGCTCGTATCCGGTCCCGGATTGGCTGATTGCCGCGCCGTCGGAGCAGGCGGTGATCGACGCCACTCGCGTGGTGATCGACATCCAGGAGCAGGCAGGCATCGACGTGGTCTGCGATGGCGAGCTCTACCGCTTCGACATCAACCATCCCGAGACCAACGGGATGATCGAGTATTTCGTCCGGCCGATGGATGGGATCAGCCAGCGTTTCTCCTTCGACGAGCTGATTGCGTATCGATCGAAGAGCGGGATGAAATTCCGCGCGCGCCCGCCGGGCGCGGTCGTCGCCCCAATCGGCAGCGGCGCGCTCGACCTTCCGCTTGCCTGCGCGCGGGCCAAGGCGCTCTCGACGCACACGTTCAAGTTCACCGTGACCGGCCCGCACATGCTAGCCAAGACGCTGATCAACAACTATTACGACGATGTACCCGCGCTCGCGAATGCGCTTGGCGACACGTTGGCGCAGCAGGTCCGCCATCTGAACGCCGACGTCGTGCAGATCGACGAAGCCAATCTGCCCGGGCATCCGGATGAGTGGCAATGGGCCGCGGAGGCGATCAACCGCGTGCTCGACGCCGTTCAAACGACGGCGGCGGTTCATCTGTGTTTCGGCAATTACGGCGGCCAGACGGTGCAACAAGGCACGTGGCGCCAGCTAGTGAATTACTTGAATGCGCTGCACGCCGATCATATCGTGATGGAGTGTGCGCACCGGCCGCCCGAGGAATTGCACGCCTTCCGTGATTTGAAGCCCGAGATCGGCTTCGGGCTCGGCGTGATCGACATCAAGGACAACGAGATCGAGTCGGCCGATCACGTGGCGCGATCGATCGAACGCGCCGAGCAGGTGCTGGGATCGGGCCGGGTCCGGTACATCCATCCCGACTGTGGCTTCTGGATGCTCAAGCGGCCGATCGCCGACGCCAAGATCCGCGCGCTGGCGCAGGGTCGCAACCTGTTCGAAGGTGTGAGCGCGTAAAGGCGCCGGGGAGGCCCACTGTCTCCACTGCCCAGAAAATTCGACGACGTTGCCGCACTCGAGGAATTCATGAGCCGGCCGTCGCCGGCACTGGTCACCGACTTGGCCGGACTCGACGGCGACATCATCGTGCTCGGCGTCGGCGGCAAGATGGGTCCGACGTTGGCGCGGATGGCCAAGCGCGCCGCACCGTCGAAGCGGGTGATTGGGGTCGCGCGCTTCTCCGAACCCGGCCTCACCGAGCAGTTGGCGGGCCACGGCATCGAGTGCCTGCGCTGCGACCTGCTCGATGGCGACGCAATCGAGCGGCTGCCCAAGGCGCGCAACGTCGTCTACATGGCGGGGCACAAGTTCGGCGCCACCGACAACGCGTCACTGACCTGGGCGATGAACGCGGCGGTTCCGTACATGGTCGCAGAAGCCTTTCGCCAGTCGCGGATCGTCGTGTTCTCGACCGCATGCGTCTACCCGTACGTCGCTGTTGCGAGCAACGGCGCGACCGAGCAGACGCCGGCCACACCACCGGCCGGCGACTATGCGAACTCCTGCGTCGGCCGAGAGCGGATGTTCGAGCACGGCTCACGCAAGCACCAGACGCCGGGGCGCCTGGTGCGATTGTCGTACGCGATCGACATGCGCTACGGCGTGCTGCACGATGTCGCCAGCGCGGTGTTGGCCGGGACGCCAATCGATCTGAGCATGGGTTACGCCAACGTCATCTGGCAAGGCGACGCGAACGAGCAGTCGCTGCGCTTGCTGGCGCAATGCACGACGCCGACCTCGCCGTTGAACGTCACCGGCCCGCGCGTCATCGTTCGCGAGCTTGCCGCCGAATTCGGACTCCGGCTGGGACGAGCGCCGGTGCTGACCGGCGCCGAAGCCGAAACCGCGTGGCTGCTCGACACCAGCGAATCGCAGCGAATATTCGGGCCGCCGTCTGTGCCGCTCGACACGATGATCGACTGGGTCGCCGAGTGGGTCGCCAGCGGCAAGCCGAGTCTGGGCAAAGCGACCCACTTCTCGACGCGTGATGGGAACTACTGAAGAGACGGGTGA
>JBPCLS010000166.1:0-5498 GCA_051003055.1 Casimicrobiaceae bacterium | reverse complement strand
GTCGCGCAGTCGTAGCGCGCCTTCAGAGGAGGGTTGGAACGTCCGACGTGGCAGTTGATGCACCAGCCCATGTTCAGTGATTTCGCCTGTGAAACCTGCTTCATGTTCTGCACGTCGCCGTGACACGCCTGGCACGACACGCCCCCGTTGACGTGACGCATGTGCGGAAAGTGCACATACTCGGGCAGCTTGTGAATTCTGACCCATGGAACCGGCTGCTTTGCGTTCCAGAAAGCCGCAAGCTTTTTAACCTCGGGTTTGTCCGTCGCGATAACTGTATGGCATCCCATACAAGTTCCGACGGCAGGCATTCCGGGATCGGGCGACTTGTTGGCTGAGAAGTGACAGTAGACGCAATTCATCTTCAACGCCCCGGCAGCGTGCTGCGGGTGCGGAAAAGCGACCGGCTGCGCTGGGCTGTTCCGCTCCGATGACGATGCACCTGCGTACGCAGACAACATTGCCGCCGTCGCAGCCAGTGCGATAAGGCCCGGAACGGCGAGCCACTTCCCTTGCAGTTTCATCGGCGAGCGGGAGCTGAAAGGCGAGTCATTCGATCGGGTTTGTGAACAATTTCACAAGCTTCGTGACACGGCGGAAAAATGGCTGAGCAGGTTAGGCGCCGCAAGGCAGGCGATCCGTCATGTAACCGGCTTGGCGACCCTGTCGATCGTGCGCACCACTTCAATCGCCATCGCCCGCAGCAGATCGAGCTCCCGGCTGTCAGGGGCAGCGCGAAAGATCAGCGATCTGAGCGACCGCATTACATGCTCGGGGTTCCGCGTCTTGAAGAAAGCGATTTCGGTGAGCGCGCGGTGAGCATCCGCAAACAGCATATCGAACTGCGCGCCGGTCGGCCGGTCCGCGATCTTTCGCGGCGGCGCAAGTGTGCGCGTCGCATCCGCGGCCGCCAGGTGCAGCTCATAGAGCGCTACCAGTACGGCCTGGGCAAGATTGAGCGACGCGTGATTGGTGGTTGGGACTGTCACCACGAGATGCGCCAGGTCCAGCGCCTCGTTGGGAAGCCCCTTGTCCTCGCGGCCGAACACCACCGCCACTGGGCCGCCCACGGCGAAATCGAGCAGCGAGGTTGCCGCTGCGTCCGGACCGACCACTTCCCTCTTGGCGGCGCGCCGCCGCGCAGTGAACCCGGCGATGCGAACGCAATCAGCAACCGCCGACGGCAGATCGTCGAAATGTTCGATGGCGTCCATTATCTCGGAAGTGTCGTGAGCGACTCCCGACAGCCGTAGCGGATCGTACGCCACAGGACGCACGAGGCGCAGGTGCGAAACACCCATGTTCTTCATCGCGCGTACCGTCGCGCCGATGTTGATCGGATCCTGCGGCTCGCAGAGAACGACGCGAACCGCTGCGAGACGTGACTTCTGAACGGCAGACGCCTGCCCTTCCCGCGGCTGAGTCATTGCGGCAAGAGCAGGCGCTACGCTGTCCGGCTTAGACTACTGGTCTGCCGGTGATGAGCCGATACACGACCACAATGATGGCGATCACCAGGAGGATGTGAATGAGTCCTCCGCCGATCGGCATGACAAACGCGCCGAGTATCCAGAGAATCAGCAAAACCACCGCAATCGTCCAAAGCATTGGCGAATTCCTCGAAATGGGTATGGCCGCGATACCGCGGTATCATCACAGCAGTGGCAACTGTCGTACCGCAATTGCCACTGCGGTTCAACCTCGCCTACCGCGGTGCCCGCTCGACGAACTTCGCGGGCTCGCGTTTCGGCTGGTGGTCGTCGTGAAGCGCCTGCCGGCCGAGCAGAATGCGCGTGGCTCGCAGGTCATGCCCCATGTCGATGAGCAGCAGCGCAAGATCGCCACTCCCCCAGAGCAGACTGGCGAGAACGATGAGCCGGCTGATTTCGCCAAGAAGCGTTGGAATGGCCGCTGTTCCCTGCGCAACGAGCCCGGTAATGACTTCCGAGACCAGCAGCAGGAGCAGAACCACCGCCATGAACCTGAACAGCTTCGACAGGTAGCCTAGACCGACATACGGCTCGAGGTCGGCCGAGCGTACCGGCATGGCGGGATCGCCCCGAGGCGGCCGGGGACTGCTGTCCGTGCCTGAGCCGGCCGGAGCGCCATGCTCATCTACAACTGTACTCGACGCTTCATCCATTGATTGTCTCCGGTTCCATTACCAGCGCGCGGGATATCCGCGTACGTCAATATGAGTAAAACCCCAATGGGCGGAAGTGCCCGGGTATACTCCAGTCCCCCCTATCAGCGAAGGATGTGCCGCTTCGACGCGATTCACTGCGGCGAGGATCACCCGCGCGTCGCCAATGTTCACCTTTCCGTCGCGATTCAGGTCGTCCATTCTGCCATTTCCGTCGTTATCGATAAAAATATCGGCGGCGTCCCCATACATGTGACGGCTCAGCTCAGCGCGGCCCTGGGTGTTGCCAACACCGGAGTTGTATTGCGGTGTCCTGAACGCGCTCAGCACCTTGACGCCCTTGCTGGGAATCCCCCGCGATTCGAGATCGGCCAGCACGAGCTCGAGCTTGTCCACCAGCTGCATGTCCACCACGATATACTTTGGCCACACCGACGCCTGATCGTGAGGGAAAAAATCGCGGAGCCGGAAGTGCTCGGAAAGCGAGGTGTTCTGACTGTTTTCGGTAACCTCGATAAACCCGCTTGGCGCGTCGTACTTTGGTGACGCCGTGCGGCCCCTCGCGCTGGGCCAGTTGCCGATATAGTAAAGACCGATTCTGCCCCGTTCCTTGGCCGAAGCAGGCTTGAGGGTGATCACGGAAAAATTGGCTATCGGTTTGATCGCAGAGCCGAGCGCGATCGCCAGCGACCAGATGCCGGTGCGCACCGGAGCTTTCAGGACGGACGTTGATTCAGCTCCCCCCTCACCTGATGAAAACGTCGCCACGGTGCCTGTCGCCAACGTATCCGACGCCAACGGCTGGCCCGCCGCCTGAACGCGCGCCTGGAGCTTCCCACTCTTACCCCTGAGCGGGGTGACCAGTCCAAGCGCGGCGTCGGTGAGATAGGCCGTCGACGCAGCGCCGGATCTGGTGAGGGCATTGGAGATTATTCCCGTCGCGGGAGTCAGCCCTCCTTCGCCTCGCGATCGCGCCGTCGATATCGACCACGACCAGCCCAGTGCAAACAAGCCCAGCACGACGACAGAAGCCACGTTGAACATTCGCTCGGTACGCGTCGACATGCCTTTCCGGTGCCAGCGGCTGCGCGCCGGCTCCGGTATGGTCAATGCGAGCTCGCTCACGGTTGACCAAAGCTCGTCAATTGCTGAAGTTGACTTTCTATCTTTCATTTCCCCTCTCGACGGCTTCATGGATCAACTGCGCGAACTTTTCGCCAACCTGTCGGACCTTCCCGCACTCATTAAATGGGCCGGATACATCGGCCTCACCGCGATTGTCTTCGCCGAGACCGGGTTGCTCGTCGGATTCTTCCTGCCAGGAGACTCGCTGCTGGTGACCGCGGGTCTGGTGTCGGCCAAGGGTTTGCTCAACGTCTACAAGCTCGGCATTCTGCTCAATATTGCGGCAGCGGTTGGCAACTCCGTCGGCTACTGGTTCGGCCGGGCCACGGGCCCTCGCATATTTACCCGGGAAGATTCGCTTTTCTTCAACAAGAAGCATGTATTTCGGGCGCAGGAGTTTTACGCGCATCACGGGCGCAAGGCAATCGTACTCGCTCAATTCATGCCAATCATTCGCACATTCTCGCCCATCATAGCCGGCGTGGGCAAGATGCCGTACCGGCAGTTCCTCGCGATCAGTGTTGCCGGAACCGTGCTGTGGGTATGGAGCATGCTGTTTACCGGGTACTTTCTCGGCACTTACATACCGGGAATCGACGAGCATATCGAGATCCTCGTCCTCGTGGTGGTTTTCGTTTCGATACTGCCGGCAATTATCAGCTGGTGGCGCCAGCGTGGCAAACCCGCCCCGGCGACGCCCTAATCCCAAGGAGCAACCAATGGCGTTCGAACTTCCCGCACTGCCGTACGATTTCGGCGCACTCGAGCCGCATATAGACGCGAAGACGATGGAGATTCATCATGGCAAGCACCATCAGGCCTACGTTACCAAGCTCAACGAGGCGGTCGAGAAAACGCCGGAGCTTGCTGGCCTGTCACTCGAAGAGCTCATGCGAGGCATCGACGATGTGCCCGAGGCCGTGCGCGCCGCTGTCCGCAACAACGGTGGCGGCCACTGGAATCATTCGATGTTCTGGGAAATGATGACGCCTGATGGCGGCTCACCTCACGGAGCTCTTGCCCGGGCGATCGACGAGAGCTTTGAAACTTTTGACTCCTTCAAGGAGCAGTGGGCGGCCGCCGGCGTGGGCCGATTCGGATCAGGCTGGGTCTGGCTGCTGAACGACGGGGGCAAGCTGTCGATCGAGAGCACCCCCAATCAGGACAACCCGCTCATGGAAGGGAAAGAAGCGCTCCTCGGGCTCGATGTGTGGGAGCACGCTTACTATCTGAAGTACCAGAACAAGCGGCCGGATTATATCACGGCATGGTGGAATGTTGTGGACTGGAAAAAGGTTGGAGAGAAGCTCGGTTAGGCAATTATCTCCAAAGGCGAAACCTCTTTACCGCAACAGCTTTGGGGGGAACTCCACGGACGATCGTCTATACCGTCATCGCGACGTATTGACACACCGTATCTACACAACGTAGATTCATGCCATGCGCTTCGACTGGGACCCGGCCAAGAATCGCACGAACATCCGGGATCACGGGCTCGCCTTCTCGGACGCGCAGGCGGTGTTCGAGGGGCCGACGTGGGAACGGTGGGACGATCGCGACGACTACGGCGAGGAACGGTGGGTCGCGATTGGCGTGCTGGATGGGATTGAAATCACGATAGTCTACACCGATCGCCGGACCAAGCACGGCGTGGTCCGCCAGATCATTTCCGCCCGCAGGGCAACGCGTAATGAGCGTGAAGCGTACTACCGCGGCAACCGTGGCTAAGGGGAAGGGGCCGGCGCGGAAGCGCGACCGGGCCACCACAGATTGGCAGCGCCTGCGCGAGATGACAGACGACCAGGCGGAACACGGTGCGGCCGGCGATCCCGCGAACGCGCCAACCACGGCGGCATGGCTGGCCGCGGGCCAGCTGGCAGAACCGGTGCGCAAGCGGGCGATCTCCTTGCGGCTGGACCCAGACGTGGTCGATTGGTTTCGGACCACCGGCCCGCGGTACCAATCACGTATGAACGCGGTTCTTCGCGCATTCGTTCAGCATCAGCGTCATGTTGAGGAGCCGACTGCGAAGCGAAAGCGAATCGGGTAGCAGCCGGCCGCTTTCGCAGCGAACGATGTTTTGCGGTATAACGCCGAAGTTATGCGGCGCTCATCATCGCAAAAATGTGCGAACGGCGACTACAATCTGTCCTCTGGCGATCGCACACCGACCTAGAAATGTGAACGGCCGATCTTAACGGGCTGCCTCACCCTCCAGATACGTATACCC
>JBPCLS010000165.1:0-5183 GCA_051003055.1 Casimicrobiaceae bacterium | reverse complement strand
CATCGCGGCCGGCGAGTTGCCGAAAGCCAGACCAACGATGCCAGCCTCGGCAATGGGTCCCAGGTGATACGCGGCAACACCGAAATGGTGGCTGTTCGTCACCCCCGCGAAGGCGACGCCGAACTCGAGCGCTCGCGGGATCGCTTCGGCGACCGCCAGCGCGCATGCAGGAAACGCGAGACCGCATTTGGCGTCGACCAGCAACGCCCCGCCCTTGCTTTTTACGATCTCGGGGACCGCGAGCCCATCGGCGCGACCGTTGCGCAAGTGCGTTGTGTACTGAGAAATGCGCGCGAGCCCATGCGATGCGAGTCCCTGCAACTCGGCGTCAACCAGCGCGCGCGCTGTCGCCGCGGCCATCGCGTCGCTCGCACCGGCATTTTGCAATGCCCGGGCGGCGAGGTCGGTCAATTGCGCCGGCATGAACTTCGGCATTGCGCGGGGAACCTAGTGCCACCTAGCGAGCGGCAAGGTGCGCGGCCACCTTGTCGGCAATCAGCAGCGACACGCGCACGTTGGATGCGCGGGTAACGCCGGCGATGTGCGGCGTTAGGATCAGGTTCGGACACCCGGCAAGCGTTGACCCGGCGGGCAAAGGCTCGTCGTCGAACACGTCGAGCGCCGCACCGCCCAACGTACCCGCCATGAGCGCGGCGGCGACGGCCGCTTCGTCCAGGATGCCTCCCCGCGCCGTGTTGATGATGACTGCGTCGTGCTTCATTTTCGCGAGACGCTCCGCGTTCACGAGATTGCGAGTTCCTTGGTTAAGCGGAACATGCAACGACACAACATCAGCGTTGGCCATCACATAGTCCAATGCGTGCGGCGCCACTTCCTCATCTTTCCACACTGACGCGGACTCTGGAATCTGCGAGTCGAACGCGATCACCCGCATGCCGAGCGCTCGCGCGAGTTTGGCCGTCACGCGCCCGATCTCGCCGAAACCGATGAGCCCTAGCGTCTTTCCGCCGATCTCCCGGCCGTCGCCCAACCGATCCCGCGGCCATTGTCCCGCCGCGACTTCCTCGGTCGCCCGATACGCTGAACGCAACAGCAACATCGCCGTACCGAGGACGTATTCGCCAACCGCAAGCGCATTGGCGCCCAGGGCGGGAATGACCTCGATCGCGCGCGCGGCGCAAATATCGACGGCGATATTGTCGAGGCCGACTCCTAACCGTCCGACGACGCTGAGGACAGGCGCGCTGGCGAGTAGCTCGGCGTCGACCTGGGTCCGATTGCGTACGATCAGTCCGTCCGCATCGGCGAGCGCCAGTCGCAACGCGCCGCGCCGGCCGACCAGACCCGGGTCGTAGGTCACATCGAAGCGCGTTGCCAACGACTCTACGGCTGCGCCGTCCATGAACTCGCAGATGACGATCCGCATTGCGCTGCGCCGTGTCGACTCTATTCGGCGAACAGCCGATGCGGCTCACTCACGACTGCATGCCCCATTTGCGTACGGTGCGCAATTCGATGTTTCGAAAGACGACATTCTCAACCAGCAGGCCGATGACAATAACGGTGAACAACCCGGCAAACACATTCGGGATTTCGAGCTGATTCTTGTTTTCGTAGATGAACCAGCCCAAACCGCCGGACCCCGATGACACGCCAAACACGAGCTCTGCCGCAATCAAGGTGCGCCACGCGAAGGCCCAACCGATCTTGAGTCCGGTAAGAATGCTGGGGAACGCGGCCGGGATCAGGATCTTGCCGACATAGCGCAGCCCCGTCAGTCCGTAATTGCGGCCCACCATGCGCAAGGTGTTCGACACCGACAAAAAACCGGAATGCGTATTGAGCGCCACGGCCCACAACACGGAATGGATCAGCACGAACACGAGACTCCCATTCCCCAGGCCGAACCATATCAGGGCGAGCGGCAGCAGCGCGATCGCCGGCAGTGGATTGAACATCGACGTCAACAACTCGAGCAGGTCGGTGCCGATCCGCGTCGTGATCGCGACGATCGTGAGTATGGCGGCGCAGGCAATTCCTGCCGAGTAACCCATCAACAGCACTTTGACCGACGTTCCCGCACGTTGCAGGAGTTCACCGCCGATGAGTCCATCCTTAAATGCCTCGATCGTCGAGGAAAACGTCGGAAACAGCAGTGGATTGTTGAGCCAGCGCGCGTAGATTTCCCAGATCAACGCGAGCACGATGAGAAGGGCGGTTTTGCGCAACGCCCCGATGTTCGCAATGCGCTCCCAAGTCGAGAGCGGCTTTGCCACAACGCCGAAACGTGACGACGCAATGGGTTCGCGAACGAGCTCGGCGCGCGCGATGGCGGTTTCATTCATGGGGAACGGCCTCCTTCTCGACGGCATCGGCGAACAGCATCGAATGAATGCGTTTTTCCAGCAGATCCAGTTCCGCGGCAGGGGCGTCAAGCGCGAGGCTATTCAGTTCCGCCTTGACCTGGCCAGGATGCGGCGAAAGCAGCAGAATCCGGCTGCCTATCTTGATTGCCTCGGGGATCGAGTGCGTGACGAACAGCACGGTGAACTGCGTGGCATTCCAGAGGGCGAGCAACTCGTCCTGCATTTTCCGGCGTGTCAGCGCATCGAGCGCCGCGAACGGCTCGTCCATCAGCAGGATGTCGGGCTCCATCGCCATGCCGCGCGCGATCGCCACGCGCTGCTTCATGCCTCCGGACAATGTATGCGGCAGGCTGTCCGCGAACTGCGAGAGATTCACCAACGCGATCGTCTCCATCGCCTTCTCTTCCGCCGCGCTGCCGGAGAGCCTGCCGCTTGCGAGCAACGGAAACAGCACGTTTTCGCGCACGGTCTTCCACGGCAGAAGCTGGTCGAACTCCTGAAACACCATCATCCGATCGGGCCCCGGCTTCCTGACGATGTCGCCTTTCAGCCTGATCTCGCCTTCGACCGGCGACATATAGCCGCCGACTGCTTTGAGCAGCGTCGACTTGCCGCACCCCGAGGGGCCAAGCAGGATGAAGCGGTCCGAACGCCGCACTTGAAAATCGACACGGTACGTGGCCGTGACGAGATGATCCTTGGTCTTGTACTGCAGCGTGACGCCGCGGACGTCGAGCAGCGGTGCTGCGGAGTCATCTATCGCTGCCATGGCAATGCATCGAGATCGACGTTGCCACCGGTCAGAATAATCCCGACGTGCCTGCCTGCAACATCGAGGGTCCGTTCGAGCAGACAGGCGAGCGGCACCGCGCTTGATGGCTCGATGACGATCTTCATGCGCTCCCAGGTCATCCGCATCGCGCGTGCGATGCCCTCTTCACTGGCCGTCCCGATCGAGGTCACACAGCTGCGCAACGCGTGCAGCGTGCGGGCCGACAGCGTCGCGCGCAGGCCGTCCGCGATCGTCGCCGGATGGGGCAGAGGCTCGAGCGATCCCGACGCGAAACTGCGGGCCGCGTCGTCGGCACCCGCGGGTTCGGCACCGTACACGAGAATGCCCGGTCGGGCCGACGTGGCCGCGATAGCCGTCCCCGACAGGAGCCCGCCGCCGCCGACCGGTGCGATGACGATGTCGAGATCAGGAACGTCATCGAGCAATTCCAGCGTTGCCGTGCCCTGCCCGGCAATCACTTCAGCATTGTCGTACGGGTGAACGAGTACGGCCCCGGTTTCGCACGCAACGTCCGCGCAGGACTGCTCGCGGGCAGCCAGGGTCGGTTCGCACAAGCGCACCGTCGCACCAAATCCGGC
This sequence comes from Casimicrobiaceae bacterium, assembly GCA_051003055.1. GTDB lineage: Bacteria > Pseudomonadota > Gammaproteobacteria > Burkholderiales > Casimicrobiaceae > VBCG01. The sequence goes on along the minus strand of JBPCLS010000165.1, from coordinate 1,485 downwards.
GACGTTCGCCTGTTTGACCTTCGCCGCATTGACCGGCATGACGACGTAAGCGGGGACGCCGCGGCGTTGCGCCGCGTACGCGAGCGCTGCGCCGTGGTTCCCCGACGAATGCGTGACCACACCGCGGCGCGCGGCCTCGTCCGACAACGCAAAGACGGCGTTGCAGGCGCCACGCGCCTTGAACGCGCCGACCTTCTGGAAGTTCTCGCACTTGAAAAACAACCTGGCGCCTACCGCGTTATCGAGCGAGCGGCAGGTCATGACCGGCGTGCGATGGACGTACGCCGCAATCCGCGCCTGCGCAGCACGGATTGCGGCCAAGTCCGGCAGCGACAGCGCGTCGCCGTCGCGCGCGCCATCCGCCATCAACTCCCCGATAAGTTGTGGACGTTCGGGAAGAAAACATCCTTCCACGTGTCCGGCTTGACCTTGATCGACCCGATTTTGGTCATGAAATCGGCGTACTTCATGATGTTCTGCGGCGTCTGCGTGTAGACAATGTTCGGATCGTTCAACATTTTCAGGATATCTTCGGTCGTGCTTTTGTCCTTGGAAAGGCGCAGGTACGTCTCCGCCGCCGCACGTTTGTCGCGGTTGATGATCGCGGTCGCTTCCTCCATTGCCTTCACGAAAGAGTCATACAGCTTCGGGTTTTCGTTCTTGAACTTGGTCGTCGTCCACACGACGTTGAACGTCGCAGGCCCGCCCAGAACTTCGTACGAGTTGAGAACCGTATGAATTCCCGGCTTGGCGAGCTGCTGGTACTGAAACGGCGGTGAGCTGAAATGTGCGTTCACTTCGGACCCGCCGGACAACAGCGCCGTTTGCGCATCGGGATGCGACATCGATACCGTCAAAGAGTCGAGCTTGTTCTGCTGACCCGCCCCGAAGGCCTTTTCCGCCGCCATTTGCAACGTCACCGCCTGGATCGACACCTTGACCGCGGGCAGCGCGATCTTGTCCTTGTCGGTAAAGTCCTTGAGCGACTTGATGTTCGGGTTGCTCGTGTTGAGGTAGAGCGGCATCGAGTTGATCGCGCCGACCGCCTTGACGTCGAGGTTGCCCTTCGTCCGCGACCAAAGCGTCAGCAGCGGGCCGACGCCGCCGGACGCGAACTGCAAACTGTTCGACAGCAACGCGTCATTCATCACGTTGCCGCCGGCGAACCTCGCCCAGCCGACCGTAACGTCGACGCCAGCCGCCTTCGCGTGCTTTTCAATGAGCTTCTGCTCTTCCATGATCATCAGCGGCAAGTAGCTGATGCCGTACTGCTGCGCGACTTTGAGCTCCGCCATCTCGGCATGCGCAGTCAGTGCTACGGCTGCGAACGCTGCGATCACTACGGTGCGCGACAGATGCTTGAACATTGGGGGTTACCTCCTCAAGGTATCGATGCAGGTCATTATAGGACTCGCGGAAAGGCCATCTCGCCGCCCCCCCGCTCGCGTCAGAACGCCTAGGCTGGAATGGAGCCACGCGCGCGCG
>JBPCLS010000164.1:0-3194 GCA_051003055.1 Casimicrobiaceae bacterium | reverse complement strand
CTGCCAGTGCGATCGACTGGGTCAAGACCGACCCAACCGGCCAATCCGGGCAACTTGGCAGCCGCGAGGACGGTTACGAGCCCGCCGGCCGATGTCCCGATCAGCACGAGACGAGATCGCGCAATCGGCGGCCGCCCCAGTGCCCCTGCTTCCAGCTTGTGCACGAGCTCGACGATGGCTTCGCCGTTGTTCCACTGATCCATGTGTGGCAGATCCGGGATGATGGCGGTGACGCCTGCGACGGCGAGTGCTTGTCCCAAGTCACGATGCCGCCCACGCGAGCGCGTGAAGCCGTGGGCGACGATGGCCATCGCGTCGGCTGCATCGACGCCGCCGGGGTGGTAAACGTCTACTTGGATTGGCTGACCAGCGAGATCGGTCGACTGGGTTTGCAGCGTGAAGGCTACCGACTGGGCTTCCGCTGCGCAGGCGCATAGCGACGATACGATCAGCAGCGAAAGGTAAACGATGTTACGCAGCAGGGAGACCTAGCAATCGCGCCAGAAGAACGATGGGAAATTGCACCGTATCACAACGCTCTTGCGGTGGGCGAAAAACAACGAAGGCGCTCCCACTGCGTCCCGAATTCGCGCGAACTTTGACCAAACGATTTCCGCACGCAAAAAAGCGGCGCGACCAAAATGATCGCGCCGCTTACTGCTCAACAACGTTTATTGTTTATGCGCCTTACTTCCCGTCACGATCAGAGTCGCCGGGCACCGCGCGCTCCACTGCATCGCTTACGCGCTGCCACGAATCTTTGGTCGCGTGTTTGGCGCGATCCCAATTCAAGCGCGAGCTCCCTTTGGCGCGGTCCCAGTCTCGCCTTAAATCGGATTCAGCGTCGTCGAAGGTCCGCCCTTGATATTTTGGATAGGCGTCGACACCGTACCGATACGCCGGGCCATAATCATCGTAGGTATCACCGGACCCGATATACGACCGGTCCGAATAGTTGTCACGCCAATACGCGTCTTCAGCGGTTGGGTCGATCATCTCGGCGATTCCTTTGCCGGCGAGGCCCCCAGCAACCGCCCCGATGGCCGCGCCGATCACTGTGCCGACCGGACCCGCGACGGTTCCCGCAGCCGCTCCGGCAGCCATACCACCGGCGACTGCACCCAATCCGGTCCCAACCGGATGAGAGCCGGCCACGCCGGAGATGGGATCGCGGTTGGCATCGGGACGCGGATCTAGTCCTTTTTTCTCGTTCATCTTGATCTCCTGGTTTAAGTGCGCAAGGTTCCCTTTGGTGGGAGTCGACATTTCACCGGTAAGCTCGCACGTTGTAGATCGGCCGCAACCGCGTTTCGGCGTAGGAGGCCGCCGACACACCGAGCCGCGCGGTTGCTCGTTGCTTTTAAAAAACCGGTACGATTTTGATCGGCTGAGCGCCCGTGCGAGAATGCACGTCGCCAGCAAAATCGAATGCGATTAACGTCCTGAAGAAAGGGTTTTGGATTATGGTAAACAGCCAATTGAGGTTGGTGTTGATGGGTCTGGTGGCAGCGGCGCTGTTCGCCGGAGCTCCGCTTGCCGGCGCGCAAAGCATCACGTCCGAGCAGGCGAAGCAAATGCTCGATGAGCTAAAACAGATCCGGCAACTGCTCGAAAAACAGCAGCAGGGTATGGGCAATCCTGCCGCGCCTCCGGATGACAAGGTCAATGTGACTTTCGTCGCGGGGAAAAACACGCTCGGCAAGGCCGACGCTCCGCTGACGTTGGTCGAGTTTACCGATTATCAGTGCCCGTTCTGCCAGCAATTCCACAACGGTGCGTATCCACAGATCAAGGCAAATTTTATCGATACGGGGAAGGTGCGCTACGTCAGCAAGGACTTCCCGCTTGACTTCCATGCTCACGCAAAACGGGCCGCGGTCGCCGCGCGTTGCGCCGGCGAGCAGAACAAGTTCTGGGAGCTGCGGCACATCCTGATCGTGAACGCCGACCAGTTGGATGGGGAAAAGATCTATAACCACGCCAAAACCGCGAACGTCGATGTGCCCAAGCTGCGTGCGTGCGTGGACTCGAACAAGTACGCAAAGGACATCGAAAAAGACATGGCCGAGGGACTGTCGGCCGGTGTGAACGGCACGCCGTCGTTTGTCCTTGGAAGAGTCGAGAAGGACAAGTTGATCGGCGTGCGCCTGGTCGGCGCGATGCCCTACAACCAGTTCGAAGCCAAGATCAACGAATTTTTAGAACAGAAGGCGGCCGCGAAGTGAGGCGCGGGAGACGATAAGGAAAGTCGTATCGTCCCGCGTACAGCGTCCCGCGACGCGGGGTGTTTTTTGGTCCTTGCGTCAACCAGGGCCGCGCGCTCCGGTCGGCCACCAGGCTACCGTAGCAAAGTAATCGTCGGCCAGCGCAACGTCGAACAGCTGCCAGTCTGCGGGCAGGTAGGGCGATGGGCCGGCCATGAGTCGCGGCGCTGACGCCACGGCAATCTCCAGGTGCCGAAACGGAGCGCTGAGTGCATCGCCGGTGGCCTTGCTCAGCGCTTCTTTGCACGTCCAAAGACGCAGTAAGGCCCGCCGTCGGTCATTGCCGGCGAGGGTTGCGAGTTCGCCGTGCTCGCGCACCGTCATGAACTTGCGCCCGATGCCCTCGACGTTGACGCGCCGGTCGCCGGATTCGATATCGACGCCGATGCGGCCATGATTCGCGATACCGATGAGGGCACTCGCCTGCGTATGCGATACGTTGAAGTCGACGTCGTAGCCGCGCACGAACGGCCGCCCCCGCCGGCCAGCTTCAATCATCACCGCCTGCGGTGCGATACCCAGCGCGCTCCCCAACACCCAACGCAGCCGCGCCCGCCCAACCACATAACGCGCGCGCAACAACGGCATGCCGAAATGCGTTGCCCGTTGCCGTTCTGCCGCGGAGAGGCATTGCACGAGCGTTGCAATCTTGCTTTCCGACTGTTCGAGGTCACACCGCCAGATCGCGAGTCCCGGCGCAGGCGATGCCAATTGCTGCAGCCCGTCGGTGATTGCGTCGCTCGCGGGTCCGAGTTTGTTCACAAAGAAATAGCGAAGAGAGCCCGAGCGTATCCTATTCCCATGCAATTCGTGCTCAAAGCGCTGACCCGCATTCCGCTGCCGCTGCTCCATGCCGGCGGGTGGCTGGTTTATTTCGTTGCCTTTCTAATCATGGGGTGGCGGGGGTGGGGGGAGGTGCGCAGAAGCATA
>JBPCLS010000163.1:0-4160 GCA_051003055.1 Casimicrobiaceae bacterium | reverse complement strand
AACAGCAAAGGCTGACGGACGACCATTCGCCCCGTTTCGCGCGTGAAGAACTCGTCGACCAATTTTTCGTTGACGATGAATTTGCCCGTGCCGTGTTTCAGAAATACGCGCGCGACCGACGTCTTGCGCCGGCCAGTGCCGTAGTGATAATTGCCGATCATGGGATTACGCGACTCACATTTAGGTTTTTGGGTTGTTGCGCCGCATGCGGGTGCGCAGGACCCGCGTAGTACTTCATCTTATTCAGCATCGCGTAGCCCAACGGACCTTTGGGCAGCATGCCCCGGACGGCTTTCTTCAACACGCGGCCGGGGTAACGCGCTTGCATTTGGGCGAACGTCGTCGTCCTGACCCCGCCCGGATAACCCGAGTGCCGGTGGTAGAGCTTGCCTTCGGCCTTATTTCCGGTCACGCGCAACTTGTCGACATTGGTGACGACGATGAAATCGCCGGTGTCCATATGCGGCGTGAAGATCGCCTTGTGCTTGCCGCGCAGCCGCAACGCGATCTGACTCGCGAGGCGCCCGAGAACCAGGCCGGTCGCGTCGACAACGTACCAATCCGGGTGGATGTCAGCCGGTTTGGCGGAGAATGTTTTCATCGAAAGTCCGGGAGTGCTCGATTGAGCAAAGTCGATGATTTTACGATTTTTGGGGTGCACCCGTCAACCCGAATAACTACCCAACGCCTCTCTTTGGCCTGCGATTCGACCCCCGCTGACGTAGCCGCAAGGGTCTCCTCGGCTGTGGGCGAAAAAAAAGGCGCGGTCAAACCGCGCCTATAAGGAATCCCACCATAGGAGGAGAATGGCGGAATGTTGCCTGCGATGCCGAAGGAGGATAAGGCACCGCTGACGTGATAATGTTCGCATATTGCGCTGCAACATGCAAGTGTCATAGCGTTTCGGAATGTACCAACTGTAGCTTCGAACCAACACTCCACCTTTGAAGTGGGTACTAACTTTCGCCGTTCAAAGGGTACGATGGCCGAATCCGCAATGAAGGCGCGAGTGAAGTGGATGGAGGGCGTCAGCTTCGTCGGTGAAGCGGGGAGTGGCCACGCGGTCGTCATCGACGGCGCGCCGGAGCATGGCGGGCGCAACCTCGGCATGCGCCCAATGGAGATGGTCCTCACCGGCGCCGCTGCGTGCACCGCGTTCGATGTGGTGGCCATTTTGCGTAAGGCGCGTCAATCGATCGCCGACTGCGTCGTGACCGCGGCGGCCGAGCGCGCGCCGGAGGAGCCCAGAGTATTTACCCGCATCCACCTTGTCTACACAATCGCTGGGCGCGGCCTGGATCGACGTCAGGTCGAACGGGCGGTCAAGCTGTCGAAGGAGAAATATTGCTCTGCAACCTTGATGCTCGCCAAAACGGCGGAAATCACGTTTGAAGTGGTGATCGTGGACGGCGATTCCGCTGCGGGGTGAGCAATACGCCTGCGCTGACGAATCCACGTGTTCTTGAGTGTCAGTACGGACGCGGATGCTGCCGTCGTTGCGACAGAGCTAGAGTTCGCGGCGGACGCGGTGGTCTGGACACCACCAGCGGACCACGCGTTCATGGCGAATCGCGCAGCAGACGAATCAGGCTCGACGAGTCCCACCGACCGCCGCCTCGTGCCTGGACGCCGCCGTAGAACTGGTCGACGATCGCGGTGACAGGCAGCGCAGCGCCGTTGGCACGCGCTTCGGCGAGACAGATCGACAGGTCCTTGCGCATCCAGTCGACGGCGAATCCGAAATCGAACTTGTCGGCGAGCATCGTCTTGCCGCGGTTTTCCATCTGCCACGACTGCGCGGCTCCCTTGCCGATGACGTCAAGCACACGCTCGACATCGAGGCCCGCTTTAGCGGCAAAGTTGATGCCTTCGGAGAGCGCCTGCACGAGCCCCGCGATACAGATCTGATTGACCATCTTGGTCAGTTGACCGCTACCGGGACCGCCCATCAGCGTCACGGCACGTGCATAGGTCGCGAGAATAGGCCCGGCGCTGGCGAACGTCTTCTCATCGCCGCCGACCATGATCGTAAGCTTGCCGTTTTCGGCACCCACCTGGCCGCCGGAAACCGGCGCATCGAGAAAGCCAACGCCTTTCGCCGTTGCCGCAGCGTGTATGTCGCGTGCCACCAGAGCGGACGCCGTCGTGTGATCGACCAGGATCGACCCCGGCGCCATGGCCGGCAATGCCCCGGCATCCCCAGTCACTACCGCACGCACATCGTCGTCATTGCCCACGCACATCAGCACGACGTCCGCGCCGCGCGCGGCATCGGCTGGGCTAGCCGCGCTCGAGCCGCCATGCGCCGCGACCCATTTGTTGGCTTTCGCGGGGGTGCGGTTATAGACGGTCAGCGCAAACCCCGAGCGGGCGAGATGACCTGCCATCGGATAGCCCATGACGCCAAGACCCAGGAATGCGAGTTTTCTATCTGCCATCGCTTACTCCCTGCTTTCGGTATTCGCTGATCCCTCCGCCAGAGCCGCCCGCGCCGCGGCAATCGCCGCGCGCACTTGATCCGGGGCAGTGCCTCCCGGGTGGCTGCGGCTCGCGACCGAGGCTTCGAGCGTCAATGTCGTCAGAACGTCATCGCCCAGCAACGGCGAAAACTGCCGGAGATCGGCAAGTGGAAGCTCGGCAAGATCGCAATGTTTCGATTCGGCATGCAGGACGGCGCGGGCGACCGCAGCGTGCGCGTCGCGAAACGGAAGGCCCGCACGGACCAGATAGTCGGCGAGATCGGTTGCGGTTGCGAAACCGTCGCGTGCCGCCAGGCGCATGGCATTCGCATTGACGGCGATGCCGGTTGCGACCAGGTCCGTCATGATCGCCAATGTAGCCGACAAGGTGTCGACGCTATCGAACAGCGGCTCCTTGTCTTCCTGATTGTCCTTGTTGTACGCGAGCGGTTGGCCCTTCATCAGCACCAGCAACGCGACCAGATGGCCGACTACGCGGCCGGTTTTGCCCCGGACGAGCTCGGGGACGTCCGGATTTTTTTTCTGCGGCATGATGGAGCTGCCGGTGCAAAAACGATCCGCGAGCGCGACGAAATTGAACCGGGGACTCGACCACAGGATCAGCTCTTCGGCGAAGCGCGACAGATGAACCATCGCGAGTGCTGCCGCGGCGCAGAATTCGATCGCGAAATCGCGGTCGGCGACGGCGTCGAGAGAATTCGTGCACAGTCCGGCGAAGCCGAGCTCCTGCGCGACGCGATCGCGATCGATCGGAAACGACGTCCCCGCGAGCGCGGCGCTCCCCAACGGCAGGCGGTTCAAGCGCTTCCGGCAGTCGGCGAGCCGCTCGTGGTCCCGCGCGAGCATCGCCTCATAAGCGAGCAGATGATGACCGAACGTCACCGGCTGCGCGACTTGCAGATGCGTAAATCCGGGCATGATCGTCTCGGCATGCGGTTCAGCGAGATCGATGAGCGCGTGACGCAGCGCGACCGTCTGTGCCATCAGCGCGTCGATCTCCTGGCGCAGCCACAGACGCAAGTCGGTGGCGACCTGGTCGTTGCGTGAACGCGCCGTGTGCAACCGCTTGCCCGCGTCGCCGACCAGTGCCGTCAGGCGCTGCTCGATGTTGCGATGAACATCCTCGAAGTCACGTTGCCACGCGAATCCGCCGCTCGCTATTTCGCTGCGAATCTGGGCGAGCCCCCGTACGATGTCGCGCAAATCGCCGCTGGCGATGATGCCGGTCGCCGCGAGCATGCGCGCGTGCGCCAGCGAAGAATCAATGTCGACTTGGGCGAGCCGCCGATCAAAAGCAACCGACGCCGTATAGTTCTTGACGAGGTCGGCGACCGGCTCGGCAAACCGCCCCGACCAAGCGGGACTGTTGTTTTCTTGCGCAAGCGGCGGCGTTTTGGCGGTAGACATCGCGAAAATGAAAGGAAACGGCTTGCGGACAGGCTAACCCTTGCCGACAATAGGACATAAAACTCGTGCTGGAGACTGGGAAGTTGCGCGAAAGCTTTAACTTTTACGGTCGTTCGACGTAGTAGAGCAGTTTAATACCCGTTTTTGGCGCTTTTCTACCGGGCTTTTGTGTTGGGTCATCACCGCGGGCATGATGTTGGCATACCGCCACCGAGATGCCGACGATGATAAAACAAAAGCGCCATGATCCGGCATTACCGGACCCGCGTAACC
>JBPCLS010000162.1:0-4592 GCA_051003055.1 Casimicrobiaceae bacterium | reverse complement strand
CGCCCATCGAGGGCGCGGACCTGGCCGGGTTCGAATGGCTCGATCATGCCGCGCTCGCCCGCCATGCGGCGGATCCAGCGATCGGACTTGATGCTCATCGATCTGGTTCGAGTAGGGTTAAGAAATCGAGGTTCCTTAGGTGTTCTGGACGACGATGCTCGGAAACTTCGCGGAAAAATCGCCTGCCTTTTGCGCGATCGAAATGGCCACCTTGCGGGCAATTTCCTTATAGATCTGCGCCACCTTGCCGTCAGGATCGGCGACGACGGTCGGCCGCCCCGAATCCGCCTGTTCGCGAATCTTGATGTCAAGAGGCAAGCCACCCAGGAACGGCACACCGAAGTCGCGACACATTTTCTGCGCTCCGCCCTCGCCGAAAATAGCCTCGGTGTGGCCGCAGCTCGAACAGACGTGAATGCTCATGTTCTCGACGACCCCCACGATGGGCACGCCGACCTTCTCGAACATCTTCAAGCCTTTGCGGGCGTCGATCAGCGCGATGTCCTGCGGTGTCGTCACGATCACCGCGCCGGTAACCGGCACCTTTTGCGCAAGCGTGAGCTGGATGTCGCCGGTGCCGGGCGGCATATCGACGATCAGATAGTCGAGTTCGCGCCAGTTGGTGTCCTTCAGCAGTTGCTCGAGTGCCTGCGTCACCATCGGACCGCGCCACACCATCGGCGTATCGGCGTCGATCAAAAAGCCAATCGACATCGCCTGCACGCCATACGCCTCCATCGGCTCGAGCGTCTTGCCATCGTTGGATTCCGGGCGCCCGGCGATGCCGAGCATCGTCGGTTGCGACGGCCCATAGATGTCGGCGTCGAGCACGCCCACCTGGGCGCCCTCCGCAGCGAGCGCCAGAGCAAGATTCGCTGCCGTCGTCGATTTGCCGACGCCGCCTTTGCCGCTTGCAATTGCGACGATGTTCTTGACGCTGGGGACCAGTTTCACGCCGCGCTGCACCGCATGCGTGACAATCTTGGTACCGATCGTCACGGTGACGCGGCCGGCGCCTGGCAACGCCGCAACCGCCTGCTGGACGATTTTTTTCAACGTTTCGTGCTGGCTTTTCGCGGGATACGGAAGTGCCAAGTCGACCGTCGCTTCGGCTCCCGTGACGGTGATCTTTTTGACTGCCTTGCCCGCGACAAAATCCTTTCCCGTATTGGGGTCGACGAGATTTTTCAGGCAAGCCTGCACGTCGCCTTCGGTCAACGCCATCGAATGCTCCGGGAAAAGTGCGTAGAAAGACAAGGGAACCTGAAATTCTAGCCGATTTCGCCTGCGCGCGAGGCTAATCTCGCGCCTCGTTTGCTAGAATCGTCGCGTCATCCCGCGAGCGACAAAGGTTTCCGCAATGTCCGGCCCTGCAAGCGCTGTTTCACGTCGCAAGCTGTTCGTCACGACGGCCTTGCCGTACGCGAACGGGCCATTTCATATCGGCCACATCATGGAGTATATCCAGGCGGACATCTGGGTGCGCTTCCAAAGGATGCAGGGCCACGAGGTCCATTTCGTCTGCGCGGATGATACACACGGTGCACCGATCATGCTCAAGGCGGAAGCGGAGGGAATAACGCCTGAGCAGTTGATCGCACAGGTGGGAGAGCTGCACAAGCAGGACTGGGCGCGGTATCACATCAGTTTCGACGACACGCACTCGACGCATTCGCCGGAAAACGTGGAGCTCGCGCAATCCATTTACGGCGCGTTGCAGGCGCGCGGCCTCATTGCGTCCAAAGCGGTCGAGCAATTCTACGATCCGGTCAAGGGAATGTTTCTGCCCGACCGGTACATCAAGGGGCAGTGCCCGAAATGCGGCGCCACCGAGCAGTTCGGCGATGCGTGCGAAGTGTGCGGCTCGACCTACGCACCCACCGAGCTTATCGAACCTTACTCCGCTCTCACCGGCGCGAAGCCGCAACTGCGCCAATCGCAACACCTGTTCTTCCGGCTTTCCGCACCGGAGATCGTGGCGTTCCTGACGCAATGGACGCAGCGGACGCCGCTGCAGCCGGAGGTTTACAACAAGATCAAAGAATGGCTCGGCAGCGGCGAGACCGAGGGAGTCACCGGGCTCAACGATTGGGACATTTCGCGCGACGCGCCCTACTTCGGCATCGAAATTCCTGATGCGCCGGGCAAGTATTTCTATGTCTGGCTCGATGCCCCGATCGGCTATCTCGCGGCGCTGAAAAAGCACTTCGACTCGGGCAACGCGCGAACGACGGTTGGAAATACGCAGACATTCGATGAGTTCCTGCGCGACGCATCAACCGAGCAGTACCACTTCATCGGCAAGGACATCGTGTATTTCCACACGTTGTTCTGGCCCGCGATGCTCGAATTCTCGGGACGCAAGACCCCCACCAATGTGTTCGTGCACGGCTTCCTCACGTTTACCGGCGAGAAGATGTCGAAGTCGCGTGGCGCCGGCATCAGTCCGCAAGACTACATCGACCGCGGATTGAATCCGGAGTGGCTGCGGTACTACATCGCCGCCAAGCTGAACGCCAAGGTCGAAGACCTCGATTTCAACCCTGACGACTTTGTCGCGCGCGTCAACAGCGACTTGATCGGGAAGTACATCAACATCGCGAGCCGGTCCGCCAGTTTCGTCACCAAGCATTTCGACGGGCGATGCGGCACGCCCAGCGAGAGCGAGCAGGCCCGGGTGCAACGCCTGGGTTTCGCGCGCAGCACCGCAGACGAGGCCGCGCAGCTCTACGACGCGCGCGAATACGGACGGGTGCTGCGGGACGTCATGCGGATTGCGGATGGAATCAACGAAGCGTTCGATGCTGCGAAACCGTGGATGCTTGCCAGGGATCCGTCCAAACGCGATCCATTGCAAACGATCTGTTCGCAGACCCTGCAAGGCTTTCAGTTGCTCACCGTGATGCTGGCGCCGGTACTGCCGAAGGTGGCGTCGCGCGTCGCCCGCGAAATGTTCGGGCGCGACCGCGATTTTACGTGGACGGACGCCTGGACCGAGCCACTGGCAATCAAGCCCTATCGGCATCTGATGTCGCGCATCGATCCAAAGCAGATCGACGCGCTGCTCGAAGGGCGAGGCGCCGGGGTCCCAACGTTTCCGCAAGCCGCTCCTGCGACTCAGGATGTCGATGAGCAACTTGCCAGTGCGCCGGCGAGCGCGGCTGCCGATCCCGCAGCCAACGGCACGATCACGATCGACGATTTCGCCAAGATCGACCTGCGCATCGCGAAAATCGTCAACGCCGAGCATGTCGACGGCGCCGCAAGGCTCTTGAAGTTGACACTCGACGTGGGCGAGGCCGGCCACCGCACCGTTTTCGCCGGGATCAAGTCCGCCTACGATCCGGCGCAACTGATCGGCCGTCTGACGCCGATGGTCTTGAACCTGGCGCCGCGCAAAATGAAGTTCGGCCTATCGGAGGGCATGGTGCTCGCCGCGTCGGGTGAAGACGCAGGCATATTCATTCTCTCCCCCGACGCTGGGGCAAAGCCGGGAATGCGCGTCAAATGAATTATCCCCCGACCCGGACCCAACGCGGTTGGGGCCACAAGGCGGCCAACATCCTCAATGCGCTGCCCAAGTCGCTGCAGTCGAAGGCTTAGGGGGCGCTGCATGAGATCTGGATGGCGCCACACGCGCCGAGGCGCTGACCGCCTTCCATCCTTTCGTGAAGAGCTACCAGGCGAAGTATCCGAGCCGGTAGAGAAGCTCACGCGCGACAACACGCCCACGCTGCCCAACTATGCACCATCAAATAGCGTGATCACAGCACCATCGATTACCGTGCTCATGCTCACGCGCGATAATCGCGCGATCAGGAGGGTAAATCGGGCATGCGCGTACTAATCGTAGAGGACGATATCGGAATCGCGAGCAATCTCCATGACTATCTGGAGTCCAGGGGGCACGCAGTCGAGTCGGCGACCGACGGACTGACGGGCTACCGGATGGCGGTGGCGCAGGAATTCGATGCGATGGTGCTTGATGTGCGCCTGCCGAGGCTCTCTGGACTCGATCTCTGCCGACGCCTGCGGGCGGAAGCCAAGCTCGACACCCCGGTGCTGATGCTGACGGCGATGGTCTCGCTCGACGACAAGCTGAGCGGCTTTTCCTCCGGGGCGGACGATTATTTGGTGAAACCCTATTCGCTGCGCGAGGTGGAAGCGCGGTTGCTCGCGCTCGCCAAGCGGCACAAGGGGCAGGTCATCCAGCACCAGCTCAATGTTGGGGACCTGGTCTACGATCCCGACCGTCTGGTCGTCACGCACGGCGGCGAGCCGGTGCGGCTGCCGCCGAAGTGCATCCGCATCCTCGCCGCCATGATGCAAAGCCCCAACCGGGTATTCAGGCGCGGCGAGCTCGAAGCGATCGCCTGGGGCGGCGAACTGGCCACAAGCGAAACGCTGCGCGCGCACATGCACCTCCTCAGACGGGCGCTCGCGCGCGATGGGCAGGCAAACCCGATTGAGACGGTGCACAGCGTCGGTTACCGCCTGGCGGCGCGCGAGCAGCCGCCCGTGGCGTAAGGCGCCCGCCGCGGCTCGCATTCGCCGTCCTGCCTGCTATCCCCATGGCGACCGCACTGCGTTAC
>JBPCLS010000161.1:0-3247 GCA_051003055.1 Casimicrobiaceae bacterium | reverse complement strand
CGTCCGTCAGTGTGACCAGCGCGCCGCGGATGGCGACGCTCATGTTGTCGGGAATGCTGGTCATGGCGCTCGCCGCCTGGTGTTATTCGATCGCGGTTGCGCTGGTGCGCGTGCGCTCGATCATCCTCGAACGCGAAAACAACGCCACGGAGTCTCCACAACTTCGCGGAATGGCAACCAGGGTTGCGCAATGACCGACTTTTTGCACATGGGCGGCTATGGATTTTACGTTTGGAGTGCGTACGGCGGTGCGGTATTGGCCGTCGTGGCGGAAATCGTCGCGGTCAAGCGGCGCTTGCGTGCGGCGCGCGATGCGACGCGCGGCATCGATCGCAGCGGGGTGACTTAAGTGAAACCACGGCACCGTCGTTTCGCGTGGATCGTCGCCGGTGCGGCGGCGCTGGGGGTCGCGACATTGCTCGTGTTGAACGCCTTCCAGTCGAATCTCGTGTTCTTCTTTACGCCGACGCAGGTCATCGCCAAGGAAGCGCCGCAGGGCCGGCCGTTCCGGATCGGCGGCCTGGTCGAGGCGGGAAGCCTGCAACGCACGCCCAACTCGCTCGGCGTCAAATTCGTCGTGACCGACACCGCGCAAAGTGTGGCGGTCATCTACAACGGACTGCTGCCGGACCTGTTCCGCGAAGGCAAGGGTGTCGTCGCCCAAGGTGCACTCGCATCTGATGGAACTTTTCGCGCCACCGAAGTGCTGGCGAAGCACGACGAAAATTACATGCCGCCAGAGGCAGCCGCCGCGCTCGAGCGAGCGGCCAAGGACAAGGGCATCGCGGTGAAAACGTTGGCGCCGGCGGGAGCCATGTCTCGATGATTCCGGAACTCGGACATTTCGCGCTGATCGTCGCGTTGCTGACCGCGCTCACGCAGAGCGTGCTGCCACTCATCGGTGCGGCACGCCGCGATGCGTGCTTGTTGGCGATCGCCAAGCCCGCGGCGCGCGCGCAATTCGTGCTGGTTGCGTTCGCCTTCGTTTGCCTCGCCGTTAGTTTTGCGACCAGCGATTTCTCGGTGGAAAACGTCGCGCAAAATTCCAACACGAAGTTGCCCCTCGCTTATCGGATCGCCGCGACGTGGGGCTCGCACGAGGGGTCGCTGCTCCTGTGGGTACTGATGCTCACCGGTTGGGCGAGCGCCGTCACGTTCTTTTCGCGCAATCTACCGGCGGTATTGCTCGCGCGCGTGCTCGCGGTGATGGGAATCCTGTCGGTGGGCTTCCTCTCGTTCCTGCTGTTCACGTCCAACCCGTTCCTGCGGCTGGTTCCGGCAGCGGCGGAAGGCCGCGACTTGAACCCTCTGCTGCAGGACCCGGGCATGGTCATTCATCCGCCGATGCTCTACATGGGATATGTCGGATTTTCGGTTGCGTTCGCGTTCGCGATCGCGGCGCTGCTCGGCGGCCGCCTCGACGCCACATGGGCGCGCTGGTCACGGCCATGGACAACGGCCGCGTGGGCGTTTCTTACCGTCGGCATTGCGCTTGGCAGCTGGTGGGCGTACTACGAACTGGGTTGGGGCGGATGGTGGTTCTGGGATCCGGTGGAAAACGCCTCGTTCATGCCGTGGCTCGTCGGGACGGCGCTGCTGCATTCGCTGGCCGTCACGGAAAAGCGCGGGACGTTCAAGAGCTGGACGGTGCTCCTCGCCATCATCGCCTTCTCGTTATCGCTGTTGGGAACGTTCCTCGTGCGCTCGGGCGTGCTGACCTCCGTCCATGCGTTCGCGACCGACCCGGCACGCGGTGTGTTCATTCTCATCTTCCTGGCACTCGTGATCGGCGGCTCGCTTGCGCTGTATGCGCTGCGCGCCGGCGCGGTTGGCGCGGGAGCAGGCTTCTCGCCCGTGTCGCGCGAATCGCTGTTGCTCGCCAACAACGTGCTGTTGCTCGTCGCCACGGCGAGCGTGCTGCTGGGCACGCTGTACCCGCTGATTCTCGATGCGCTCAACGCCGGCAAGATTTCGGTCGGACCGCCCTACTTCGATGCCGTGTTCCTGCCGCTGATGGCGCCGTTGGTCTTCCTGATGGGCATCGGCCCTATCGCGAGCTGGCGCAAGGCAACGCTACCCGATCTATGGACCCGGTTGAGGTGGGCACTGGGAGTGGCGCTGGCCGCGTCGTTGCTGCTGCCGTTCGTGCTCGGCCGCTGGTCGCCGCTGGTCGCGTTCGGTCTTTTTCTGGCGCTGTGGATCATCGCCTCGACGATTGCGCTGTTTGCGCGCCGCGTGCGCACTGCGCCGCAACGCGGGTTGCGCGCGAAGCTTCGTGCGAATTCCGCCGCCTGGTACGGAATGATGGTCGCGCACGTGGGTGTTGCCGTGTTCATCATCGGCGTTACGCTGGTGAATGGTTACGGCATCGAACGCGACGTCCCGCTCGGCAAAGGCGAAACCGTCACTGTGGCCGGATACGATTTCACGTTCCAAGGCGTCACACCGATCACGGGACCGAACTATCGCGGTCTTGCCGGTCTGATCGAAATGCGCCGTGACAATAAGCTCCTTACGACGTTGCGTCCGGAAAAGCGCGTCTATCACGCAACCGGGGCCACGATGACCGAGGCGGCGATCGACGTCGACCTGTTCGGCGACCGCTACGTTTCGCTGGGCGAGCCGGTGACCGATCAGGGCATCGATGGAGCGTGGGGGGTGCGCATCTACGTCAAACCGTTTGTCGACTGGATCTGGGGCGGTTGCGTATTGATGGCGTTGGGTGGTTTTCTCGCGCTGTCGGATCGCCGTTATCGACTGGCCGTACAGCGCCAACCCGCGGCCTTGAGCGGCGCCGCCCGTGCTACATAAACCCGGCCGCGTACACCCGGCCGTAAATCCGGCCGCGTAAATCGGGAACGTTGCCATGAAATCGCTGCGGCTCCTCTTGCCACTCGCCGTTTTTCTGGTGATCGTAGGCTTTCTCTTGGCCGGCTTGGCGCGCGATCCGCGCGAGGTTCCCTCGCCGCTGGTGGGAGCGCCGGCTCCTGCGTTCTCGCTCGTCCAGTTGCATGACCCCGCAAAGCGCTTGGGGACCTCGGACATGCGCGGACAGGTATGGCTGCTCAACGTCTGGGCGTCCTGGTGCGTGTCGTGTCGCGTCGAACATCCGCTGCTCGTCCAACTGGCGCAGGCGAAGATCGTTCCGGTCGTCGGCCTGAACTACAAAGACAAAAACGAAGAGGGCAAGGCGTGGCTCGCGCAGCACGGTAATCCGTATCGAGTCTCGGTCGTGGACAGTGACGGG
>JBPCLS010000160.1:0-8966 GCA_051003055.1 Casimicrobiaceae bacterium | reverse complement strand
GAAGTCGCTGGCATCGCCGCGCCCGGCGAACGCTGCGCGCAGCACGTTGGCGAAAATCTGCGCGGACGCCTCGGCGATCGGCGTATTGAGCGCCGCAAGGCACAGCGGCGCCCATAGGCGTTGCGCGACGCGCGTTGGCAGGGGCTCGAGAAGCTGTGCGACGGTTTCCTCCGCTGGACGCACGAACCGCTCGCGCTTCAGCGTCAAAAACCACGCGAGATTGGCGTACCGTTCGCTCCAAGTCAGGCCTTGCGCATCGAGCAGCGCGATGGCCAATCCCAGTGCCCCCGGCGCGTGCCGCCGAACGAGCGTCAGTGCGTCTGGCTGAGTCGGCGCCAACGGCAACAACGTCAGCGGTCGACGAGTCAGCACGGGCGCAAGCGACGTGCGGTCGTGCACGATCGCGAGCAACTCGAGCGCCCGTGTATACGCGCCGAGCAGTAGATGCTGGCCATTGTCGAGCGGCAAACCGTCACGTGCGACGCGCCGTGCGCGCCCGCCGAGTGTGGGCGCCGCCTCAAAGATCGTCACCGTGCGCCCGGCACGAGCCAACGCGACGGCGGCAGCGCACCCCGCCCACCCGCCGCCGATCACGGCGACCGGCAGCCGGCTCATCGGCTTCACGTGTTCCACGCCAGCCAGAGCTTGCGCAGCGGCGTCAACGACGTGCGCCGATCGAGCACGAGATATCCGTCGCGGGCGATTTCCGAGAGCAGCGTGCGATAGATCGCCGCCATGATGAGCCCCGTCCGCTGCGCCCGGCGATCCGCGTCGGGCAGTTGCGCGAGGGCGCGGTCGTACCATCGCTGTGCCCTCTCGACCTCAAAGGTCATCAGCGCGCGGAACGCATCGGAATACTCCCGCCGCAGGATGGCCGACGACGCGACGCCGAACCGGTCCAGATCCTCTTGCGGCAGATAGATGCGCCCCCTGCGGGCGTCTTCGCCGACATCGCGGATGATGTTCGTCAGTTGAAAGGCGATGCCCAGATCGCGGGCGTAGCCGCGCGTCGACGGGTCGACGTAACCAAAAATTTCGGCCGATATGAGACCGACGACACCCGCGACTCGGTGGCAATAAAGCTCGAGCGCCGCGAAATCGAGGAAGCGGCTCTGCTCCAAATCCATCGCCATCCCGTCGATGACTGTCTGGAAGTCCGCCTCGCGCAACGCGAATTGAGCCACAATCGGCCGCAGCGCGTGTGCGACCGGATGTTGTGGCATGCCACCGAAAGCCTGCTCTACCTCTCGGCGCCACCACGCAAGCTTGGTACGCGCAACATTGGGATCGCTCACTTCATCAACGATATCGTCGACCTCGCGACAGAACGCATAGACGGCGATGATCGCGCGCCGATTCGGTGGCGGTAGAAACAGGAAGCTGTAATAAAACGATGAGCCGCTCTGCGCCGCCTTCTGCTGGCAGTATTCGTCCGGCGTCATCGGACTTCAACGTCATCGCGGCGCCAAACTGTGATTGCGCGCAACGCGACGGCGAGCCAGTCCCACGTCGCAAGCGTCGGCCGCGCAGCGAAGACGTTGCCGCCGACAGCGTCGATCCGCTCGAGAATTCGCAGCCCACCGGCAACGACTGCGGACAACTCAAGACCCTGCCGCCACGGTAGCGTGCGCGGCAGCGAACGTCCGCAATCAAGCAAGGCACGCGCACGTGACACCTCGAACTCGAGAAGGCCTCGCCAGCGTTCGTCGACGCGCGCGTGCTCGATCTGCGCGTCAATCTGGGCTTCAACTACAGCGAAGCGCGTGAGATCCTCTTGCGGCAAATACACGCGTCCTTTTTGCCAATCGAGCGCTATGTCCTGCCAGAAATTGGTGAGTTGAAGTCCCGTGCAGATCGCATCGCTTGCAATGGCGTTGGCCGGCGATTCTGCGCGATACAGCGCGAGTAACAACCGGCCGACGGGATTCGCCGACCGGCGGCAATACTCGAGGAGATCGGCGAATGACGCGTAACGCGTGATCGTCACATCCTGCGTGAAGGCCGACAACAGGTCACGAAAGGGCGAGAGGGGCAACGCGTGCGTGCGAATCGCCGCGGCGAGCGCGGCGAAGGGTGCTTCCGCGGGAGTCCGGCCGCGCTCGATTTGATTCAAGTTTTCGCCGAACGACGCGAGCGCAGCCAAGCGGTCTGCGGGCGAAGCGTCGCCTTCATCGGCTAGATCATCGGCCGCGCGCGCAAACTTGTAGATCGCGATCACCGCCGGCCGCAAGTGCGCGGGCACCAGCGCGGAGGCGACCGGAAAGTTCTCGTAGTGACCGACGGACACGTTAGCCTGCCAGGGCAGAGGGGTTTCACAGAACAACGAAGAAGGGTCGCCGTCGCGAGCGAGGAGTTTCGCGGCGTGCCGAACCTCCAAGCACGCTCCGCTATACTAGCGCGTTAGACCAAGGCGGCGGCGGACGCGAATCTCTTGCTGCCACCGCTCTCGTTCGAATGGCGGGACATAGCACACTACGCGCACGCTACGCCTGTTTTCGACCCCGCTGGCAATCGATCGTGAGTTAGCGATCGTGGGTTAGCTCTCCCGCGAAAGTGGCGGAACTGGTAGACGCACTGGATTTAGGTTCCAGCGGGGTAGCCCGTGGGGGTTCGAGTCCCCCCTTTCGCACCAGCTTAGGTTCCTTAGAGCTCTTAGAATCTTACAAGAAGACATGCAAACCACGTTGGAAACGATGGGGCCGCTCGAGCGCCGCCTGAATGTGGCCGTCCCGGTTGCGCAAATCGAGGGCGAGGTCGAAAAGCGGCTCGCACGCCTTGCCAAGACAGTCAAAGTACCAGGTTTTCGACCGGGTAAAGTACCGATCAAGATGATCTCGCAGCAGTATGGCCCGCAAGTGCGCACCGACGTCATTTCCGACGCCGTGCAGACGAGTTTCAATGATGTCGTGCGCGAACAGAACCTCCGCGTCGCCGGTTATCCGCGTATCGAATCCAAGCCGGGCGATGCTGCCAGTGAGGCGCTCGAGTTTTCCGCGGTGTTCGAGGTCTACCCGGAGATCAACCTACCCGACGTCCGCGCAATCCGGATTGAACGCCCGCAAGTGCAGGTGACACCCGCCGATCTCGACCGGACGCTCCTGGTTTTGCGCAAGCAGCGCGCAACGCACCAACTAGTATCCCGCGGTGCCGTGAGCGGCGATCGCGTCCTGGTCGATTTCACCGGGACCATCGATGGCGTCGAATTTCCCGGAGGACAGGCGAGCGATTTTGCCATCACGCTGGGCGAGGGGAAGATGCTTCCCGAATTCGAAGCCGCGCTGGCCGCGGCCACGACAGGCGACATCAAAGCGTTTGCGCTGACGTTTCCTGCCAACTATCACGGGAAGGAGGTGGCCGGAAGAACGGCGCAGTTCTCGCTGACGGTCAAACAGGTGACGGAGCCGGAGTTGCCCGAGCTCGACTCCGCGTTTGCCACCGCGTTTGGAATCAAGAGCGGCAGTGTCGAGGATTTGCGTGCCGAGGTCCTCGCGAATCTCAACTTTGAGCTGCGCCGAAAATTGGATGCAGTGGTGAAAGAGCAAGCGATGAACGGATTGCGCGCAGGTGCGCAGCTCACGCTGCCTAAATCCTTAGTCGAGCTCGAGGCCGTGCAACTGATGCGCCGGATGGTTGTCAATCTCCAACAGCAAGGGATGAAAACCGAGGACATTAAGCTGACACCCGACCTGTTCCGGCCGCAGGCGGAGGATCGCGTCGCACTGGGTCTGATCCTCGCCGAGATCGTCCGCAGAGAGAAGCTGCAGGCACGGCCCGAGCAGGTGAAGGCGATGGTGGCGGAAACTGCGCAAACGTACGAGCAGCCAGAGGCGGTATTACGCTGGCATTACGAAAAACCCGAGCGTCTGGCTGAGTTCGAGGCAGCCGCGCTGGAACGCAATGTCGTCGATTGGGTGCTCGGACAGGCGCATGTCGTCGACAAGCTGACGTCATTCGAAGCGCTGATGGAGCCTGCGCGAGCGTGACCGATCGACGGAAGACTGCGGGAACCGAAATGCGCTGTCGGGCGCACGCCGGTGTGCGCGTTCGTCGGCGCCGCTTGACGGCGCGCCCCGGTAGTCTCATCTTTGCAGCATGGGCAAGACGACCAAGCCCTAGTGCCGGGCCACAGAAGCATCTTTAAACGAATAGGAAGAGTCCTCGTGATTTTTGATCCCGTGCAAGAAACAGAAGGTATGCCCGATCCGCGCGCCCTGGGGCTGGTCCCCATGGTGATCGAACAGAGCGGGCGCGGCGAACGCGCCTACGACATCTATTCGCGGCTGCTCAAAGAGCGGGTCGTGTTCCTGGTGGGCACGGTCAACGATTCCGCCGCGAACCTCATCGTTGCGCAAATGCTGTTCCTGGAATCCGAAAATCCGGACAAGGACATTCACTTCTACATCAACTCGCCCGGCGGCTCGGTATCGGCGGGCATGGCGATTTTCGACACGATGCAGTTCATCAAACCCGATATTTCGACTTTGTGTGTGGGGATGGCCGCCAGCATGGGTGCCTTCCTGCTCGCGGCGGGCACCAAAGGCAAGCGCTTCGCGCTGCCGAATTCAACGGTCATGATTCACCAGCCGTCGGGAGGATTTCAGGGTCAGGTGTCCGACATCGAGCGCCATGCGCAATTTGCAATTGACTTGAAAAAACGCTACATCCGCCTGATGGCGCAGTTCACCGGCCGCTCGGAGGAGCAGGTCGAGCGCGACCACGACCGTGACAATTTTTTGTGGGCCGATGCGGCGAAGGAATACGGGATTGTCGACGAGGTCTTGCAGAAGCGAGGCGAAAGCGCGTAAAGTTTCTTCTTAGCTTCCCACCATAGGTCGTTGAATGGCCGAAAAAACAGCCGGCGATAAACTTTTGTATTGCTCCTTTTGCGGCAAGAGCCAGCATGAGGTGCGCAAGCTTATCGCCGGCCCGTCGGTGTTCATTTGCGACGAGTGTATTGAGCTTTGCAACGACATCATTCGCGAGGAGGGCGCCGGCAGCGAAGCGGCGCGTGGTGACCGCAGCAAACTCCCAACGCCGCATGAAATCCGCCAGAGCCTCGACCAGTACGTGATCGGCCAGGAACCGGCGAAAAAAATCCTTTCCGTCGCCGTTTACAACCACTACAAGCGGCTGGACTCGGTAGCGAAGGAAGACGACGTCGAGCTCACGAAGTCGAACATCCTGCTGATCGGACCGACAGGTTCGGGGAAGACTCTGCTTGCCCAAACCTTGGCGCGGTTGCTCGATGTTCCCTTTGTGATCGCGGACGCAACGACGTTGACCGAGGCGGGCTACGTCGGCGAGGACGTCGAAAACATCATCCAGAAACTTCTGCAGAAGTGCGATTACGACATCGAGAAGGCGCAGCGCGGAATCGTCTACATCGACGAAATCGACAAGATCTCGCGCAAGAGCGACAACCCGTCGATCACTCGCGATGTTTCAGGCGAGGGCGTGCAACAGGCGCTGCTGAAACTGATCGAAGGGACGATCGCCTCGGTGCCGCCGCAGGGCGGGCGCAAGCATCCGAACCAGGAATTCGTGCAGGTCGACACGACGAATATCCTGTTCATTTGCGGCGGCGCCTTCGACGGGCTCGAGAAGATCATTCGCCAGCGTACGGCCAAAACGGGGATCGGCTTTGGTGCCGAGGTTTCGAGCCCCGACGATCGCAAGAACATCACACTGCTCTTGCGTAACACCGAGCCCGAGGATTTGATCAAGTTCGGGTTGATCCCGGAGTTTGTCGGACGGCTGCCTGTCGCTGCGACGTTGGACGAACTCGACGAAGCCGCGCTGATCCAGATTCTGGTGGAACCGAAGAACGCTCTCTTGAAGCAGTATCAAAAGATGTTCCGGATGGAGGGTGTCGACCTCGAAGTGCGGGAAGCGGCGTTGCGCGCGATCTCCCGCAAGGCGCTTGCCCGCAAGACCGGCGCGCGCGGCCTGCGTTCGATCCTGGAGCAGGTGTTACTCGACGTCATGTACGATTTACCGTCGTTGTCCAATCTAAGCCGAGTTGTCGTTGACGAATCCACGATCACCAACGACGGCAAGCCGCTCCTCATGTTCGCCGATCCACCCAAGATGGTGGCAGCGCACTCTTAGCTTTTAATCCCTGAAAGCAAAAGGGATTCCAGCCGTTAGCGTCAGGCGCTTGACAGTTCGGTCCGGTACCCCAATGTCACTGTAAAGAACCCTTTCCAAGGCTGCCATGGCTCTCGAATCTTCCTCCCTTCCCGTCGACTTGACCGCGCTGCCGCTGCTGCCGCTGCGGGATGTCGTAGTATTTCCGCACATGGTGATCCCGCTGTTCGTGGGGCGCCCCCGATCGATCAAGGCGCTCGACGTGGCGATGGACGCTGGCAAACATATCCTGCTTGTTGCCCAAAAACAGGCGGCGAAAGACGACCCCGCGGCTGCAGACCTGTATCAAATGGGCAGCATTGCCACGGTCCTGCAAATGCTGAAACTGCCCGATGGCACGGTGAAGGTGCTGGTCGAGGGCTTGCAGCGCGTCAAGATCGTGAGCGTGACCGACCTTGGCGACTACCTTGCGGCCGAGGCCGCTCCGCTGCCGACCGACGACGGCGGCGCCAACGAAGTGGAGGCGATGCGCCGCACGTTGCTTGCGCAATTCGACCAGTACGTCAAGCTCAACAAGAAGATTCCACCCGAAATCCTGACGTCCATGTCCGGGATCGACGACGGCGGCCGGCTGGCGGATGCCATCGCCGCGCATTTGCCGCTCAAGCTCGAGCAAAAGCAGCAGATCCTCGAAATGGGGGAGGTCGGAAAGCGCCTGGAACATCTGCTTGGCGTTCTGGAGGGCGAGGTCGACATCCTGCAGGTGGAAAAGCGTATCCGCGGCCGAGTCAAGCGGCAGATGGAAAAAAGCCAGCGCGAGTATTACTTGAACGAACAGGTCAAGGCGATTCAGAAAGAGTTAGGCGAGAACGACGAAAACGCCGACCTTGACGAAATGGAGAAAAAAATCAAGGCCGCGAAAATGTCGAAGGAGGCCGAAACCAAGGCCCTCGCGGAACTGAAGAAGTTGAAGATGATGTCGCCGATGTCGGCGGAAGCGACCGTCGTGCGCAATTACGTCGACACGCTCGTGGCGTTGCCGTGGCGCAAGAAAAGCAAGATCTCCAAGGATTTGGCGAGCGCCGTGAAAACGCTCGACGCTGATCACTATGGGCTGGAAAAGGTCAAGGAGCGCATCGTCGAATACCTCGCGGTGCAGCAACGCGTCGATCGGCTGAAGGCGCCGATTCTCTGCCTCGTCGGCGCGCCCGGCGTGGGCAAGACGTCGCTCGGACAGTCGATCGCCCGCGCGACCAATCGCAAATTCGTCCGGATGTCGTTGGGCGGCGTGCGCGACGAGGCCGAGATCCGCGGCCACCGCCGTACCTACATTGGCTCGATGCCGGGCAAGATTCTGCAGAACATGTCCAAGGTCGGCGTGCGCAATCCGCTGTTTCTGCTGGACGAAGTGGACAAGATGGGCCAGGACTTCCGGGGCGACCCGTCGTCGGCGCTGCTCGAAGTGCTCGATCCCGAGCAGAACAACACGTTTGTCGATCACTACGTCGAAGTTGAATACGACCTCTCGGACGTGATGTTCGTGGCAACAGCGAACACGATGAACATCCCGGCGCCGTTGCTCGACCGCATGGAGGTGATTCGCCTTTCGGGCTACACCGAAGACGAGAAAATCGCCATCGCCAAGCAATACCTGATGGCGAAGCAAAGGAAGAACAACGGCATCCGCGAGCACGAAATGCATGTCGCCGACAGCGCGCTGCGCGACATCGTGCGCTACTACACGCGGGAAGCCGGCGTGCGCGGGCTCGAGCGCGACA
The DNA here is from genome assembly GCA_051003055.1 of Casimicrobiaceae bacterium. Lineage (GTDB taxonomy): Bacteria > Pseudomonadota > Gammaproteobacteria > Burkholderiales > Casimicrobiaceae > VBCG01. The sequence continues at coordinate 1,101 of JBPCLS010000160.1, read as the reverse complement.
TCAGCAAGATCTGCCGCAAGGTCGTCAAATCGGTGCTGCTGAAGGCAAGCGAGGGCAAGACGCGCCGCGCCAAAAGCCCGATCGAGATTTCGTCGAAAAATCTCGACAAGTATTTGGGTGTCCGGCGTTTCACGTACGGCATCGCCGAGAAAAAGAACCAGATCGGCCAGGTTACCGGCCTCGCGTGGACCGAAGTCGGCGGCGATCTGCTGACGATCGAGGCGGTCGCGCTGCCGGGCAAGGGCAAGACCACCACCACCGGCAAATTAGGCGACGTCATGAACGAGTCGATTGCCGCCGCGTTGTCGGTCGTGCGCAATCGCTCGAAGACGCTCGGCATTGCACCGGATTTCTATACGAAGACCGACCTGCACATCCACTTGCCGGAAGGCGCGACACCGAAAGACGGTCCGTCGGCCGGAGGTGCCATCGTGACGGCAATGGTGTCGATCCTGACCGGCATTCCGGTGCGCTGCGATGTCGCAATGACCGGCGAGATCACGCTGCGCGGTGAAGTGTTGCCGATCGGCGGCTTGAAGGAAAAACTGCTTGCCGCAGGTCGCGGCGGCATCAAGACCGTGCTGATCCCGGAAGAGAATGTGAAGGATCTCGCCGAAATCTCGGACGAGATCAAGAACCGTCTCGACATCCATCCGGTGCGCTGGATCGAACAGGTATTGGCACAGGCATTGGAGCGGCAACCCACACCGCTTGTGGAGGAGGTGGACCAGCCGGTTCCGCCCGCAGTGCCGCCGGCTGCAGACGACAAGTCGCTGGTGCTCAAGCACTGACTTCGTTTTTTCGCGCCGGAAGTCTCCTGTCGCCGACGTTGTGCAGCATCGAGCTTGCGGGCTCAAGCGACTTTCGTCCACTACCTGGCGCGCAACACGAATGCCCGGCACCTGCGCGGACCCGCGCAACCTCACACAGGTATTTAGACTATTGGTCTTGACACTGCGAAATCGCGAGCGTTATATAGCTCCTTCGCGCAGAGTGTTCGGTGCGCCGCGAGTTTTTGTAGCACTTAAAGCGATAGGGGGTGCCTTGTGAACAAATCCAAATTGATCGACACGATCGCCAAACACGCCGATATCTCCAAGG
>JBPCLS010000159.1:0-9768 GCA_051003055.1 Casimicrobiaceae bacterium | reverse complement strand
CGGCTTTTTTCACGAGACCAGCGACGGTGTCGGACAATTTGGCGCCGCGTTCCTGCCAGAAAGCGATACGGTCATGCACAAGTCGCAAGCTTTCCTCGCCCTCGGTGGCCACGGGGTTGAAAAAGCCGACGCGCTCGATGAAACGCCCGTCGCGCCGGTTGCGCGAATCCGCGACGACGACGTTAAAAAACGGGCGCTTTTTGGCGCCGCCGCGCGCAAGGCGAATGACGACCATGATTGTTCCGCTTTCGGAAAGAGTAAGAGCTGCAGGAAAAAAGCCGTAAATTGTACGATATGACTGGGTATTCGGCAACCAAAGCGTTTTATTTCGCCCGCTAACGCATGCCCGGGAGCAGACCTTTCATGCCGCGCAGCATTTTCTGCATTCCTCCCTTGGCGACCATTTTCATCATCTTCTGCGTCTGTTCGAACTGATTCAAAAGCTGGTTGACCTCCTGCACCGACACGCCAGACCCGGCGGCGATGCGCCTTTTCCGTGACGCCTTCAAGAGCTCGGGTCTCAATCGTTCCTGGGGCGTCATCGCGTTGATGATGCCTTCGATTCGCCCGATCTTGCGGTCATCCACCGCGGCCCCCTGCGCTGCGCGCGCAAGTTCCGCGGGCAGCTTGTCCACGAGCCCCGAGAGTCCGCCCATTTTGCGCATCTGACTGATCTGCGACTTGAAATCGTCGAGGTCGAACCCTTTGCCGGTCTTGGCCTTTTTGGCGATAACCCGTGCCTGCGTCAGATCGACGTTCTTGTGCGCCTCTTCGATCAGTGACAGCACGTCGCCCATCCCCAGGATGCGCGACGCCATCCGTTCGGGATGGAAGACTTCGAGGCCGGTCAATTTTTCGGAAACGCCGGCGAATTTGATCGGGACGCCGGTCACTTGGCGTACCGACAAGGCGGCGCCACCGCGTGAGTCGCCGTCGAGTTTGGTCAGAATGACGCCGGTCAGGGGGAGCGCGTCGCGAAATGCGCGCGCCGTATTGACGGCATCCTGACCCTGCATGGCGTCGACGACAAACAGCGTTTCGATCGGGACGACCGCCGCGTGCAGCGCCGCAATCTCCTCCATCATCGCGGTGTCGATTCCAAGCCGGCCGGCGGTGTCGACAATGAGGACATCGTGGTAATGCCGGCGTCCCCAGTCGAGCGCATTTTTCGCGATCGCGACGGGGACCTCGTTCGCGTTCGACGGATAAAAATCAACACCCACCTGCGCCGCCAGTGTCTGCAGTTGCGCGATCGCCGCGGGCCGGTAAACGTCGGCCGAAACCAGCAATACTTTCTTTTTCTGTTCCTCGCGCAGCAGGCGCGCGAGCTTGCCTGCCGTCGTGGTTTTTCCCGCTCCCTGCAGGCCGGCCAACAAGATGACCGCCGGCGGCTGGGTCGCAAAGTTGAGTGGGCTGGCAGCGGCACCCATCAGCGCCGTGAGCTCACGCTGAACAACCGCGATCAATGCCTGGCCCGGGGTGAGCGATCCAGCGACGTTTTCGCCGACCGCTTTTTCCCCCACGTCCGCAATGAACGTGCGGACAACCGGCACCGCGACGTCGGCCTCCAGGAGCGCGAGCCGCACCTCGCGCAGCGCTGTCTGAATATTGTCCTGGGTGAGCCGCGCCTCGCCGCGCAACTCTTTTACGACGCGCGACAGGCGATGGGTCAACTGGTCGAGCATATGGGGAGCGGAAAAAAGCCGTGAATCGCGGCGGGCGTGCAGGCGATGCGCATCGGGTACACTTTGCAACGCGCATCGCACCCGCGTTGGACCAGCATTGCACCCTCATTGCACCCGCATTGCACCCGCATTGCACCCGCATTGCACATCTTGGCACCTTAATCGCGTGCGGTGCCTCTCGCGTAACCTGTGATTCTACTGCACCTGGCCGTCGCCGCTTTGTACACGGCTGCCGCGTGGGTCCGTTGGCCTCGCGCCGCTCCGGCAGTTGCGCCGGGGTGGATCGGCGACGGTCTTGTTCCGGTTGCTCTCGCGCTGCACGCGGTTGCGGTCATCGGCACGATTGTCGCGCCGGAAGGGCTCGATTTCGCGTTCGTCAACGCATTGTCGCTGGTGGCGGGCCTCAGCGTGCTTTTCGCCGTGACGTCGGGACTTCTGCGCAAGCTTCCCCACGTTGGCGCGGTCGTGTTGCCCGTCGCGGCTGCATGCGCGCTCGCTCCGGCGCTCGGGAGCAATCCGCATCACGTTTCCTACGCCGGAGAACCGTGGGCACTCGCCCACATTTCGGTCGCGCTGTGCGCGTACGCATTGTTTGTGGTCACCGCGCTGCAGGCGGTGGTGCTGACTGGTCTTGAACGCCGCTTGCACCGCGGCCAGCCAGCGGACCCGGAAGACGCGACGCCGCCGCTCTTAACCTTGGAGCGCTATCTGTTCCGTTTGGTGGGCCTGGGCTTTTTGCTGCTGTCGGCAACACTTGCCAGCGGCTTTTTGTTTTCCGAGCATCTGTTCGGCCGACCACTGACATTCACCCATAAGAACCTCTTTTCGGTGCTCGGCTGGTTGACGTTCGCGATTCTGCTCGTCGGTCGCTGGCGGTACGGTTGGCGGGGCCGGCGGGCGTTGCATTGGATCGTTGCCGGAACGGCGCTGCTGGTGCTGGGCTACCTGGGCAGCAAGTTCGTCTCCGAGATCCTGCTCGGACGCTGACCTCTCTTCTCGCGCCATTGACACAACCGGATCAAGCGCCGAATACTGGGCACGGTGTCCCCTACTTAATCTTCCTTGGACCAATTCTCGATCGGCACGCTGGGTATCGCGCTAGCGGTGCTGCTCATCCTTTCCGGTTTTTTTTCGATCGCGGAAACCGCGATGATGGCGTCCAACCGCTACCGCTTGAAGCACCGTGCCGAGCACGGCAATCGGGGTGCCAAGCTTGCGCTGGCGCTGCTTGCCGAGACCGATCGGCTGCTGGGCGTCATTCTGCTCGGCAACAACCTCATCAATGCGGCCGCGGCGACACTGACGACGATCATTACCGTGCGCCTGTTCGGAGAGGGTGAGGTGGCGCTGGCGCTCGGCACGCTGGCGGTGACGTTTGCCATTCTCGTGTTCTCCGAGATCACGCCGAAGGTGATCGGCGCCGCGCACGCTGATCGGATCGCGCCGCTGGTCGCCTTCGCCCTCACCCCGCTGCTCAAGGGTTTGCGTCCGATCGTCTGGTTCGTCAACCTCTTCGTGCAGTTTCTCCTGAAGCTGCTACGGGTTAAACCTGGGCCGGACGACGCCGATCTGACGCCGGAGGAGTTGCGCTCGCTGGTCCTCGAAGGAAGCCAGTTTTTTCGCCGCAAGCACCGCACGATGCTCGCCAACCTGCTCGATCTGGAGGCGATCACCGTCGACGATGTGATGACTCCGCGCAAGCGCATACACGCGCTCGACCTGGCGGAGAAGCCCGCGCTACTGCGCCAGCAATTGGCGACCTCCTATCATTCCCGCCTGCCCGTCTGCGAAAATTCGCTCGATACCATCATCGGTATCCTGCCGCTCAAATCCGTCGTTCACTTGCAACAGGCGGGTGAGGTTGACGCGGACGGTTTGCGGCAGTTGTTGCGGTCCCCTTATTTCATCCCGGCAGGCACGCCGCTGCTCACCCAGTTGACCCAGTTTCAGAACGATCGGCAGCGACTGGGGCTCGTCGTCGATGAATACGGCGAGTTGCAAGGACTGGTGACCATCGAGGACATCGTCGAGGAGATCATCGGCGAGTTCACCACGCAGGCCCCGGGCGGCGCGGAGCCGTATCGGCGGGAACCGGACGGCAGCGTTCTGGTTCCGGGAATGGCGCCGCTACGCAGGCTCAATCGCCGTTTAGGCACCCTTTTCCCGGTGGACGGCCCCAAAACGCTCAATGGGCTGATCGTCGAGCATCTGGGCGAAATCCCGGATGCGGGTGTTTCGTTCCGCTTGGAGGGACAGTTGCTGGAAATCCTCCAGACCCAGGATCGCGCGGTAAAAGTGGTCAAGTTGCTGCCGCCGGTGGGACAACCGGCCGCGCCTTTACAAACCCGTGTCGAGCGGGCATCATCGCCGGGCTGACTTTTTATGCTAATGGAATAGCGGCCGCAGCTATCGGCACGCGATTTGCTTGCAGAAAATCCTTGCGCAGCACTCTCTCGGCGACCCCAAAACTCCTTTCGATGGCCACCCACGCCGCCACCCGCAACATCAGCGGTCTCGCCCGCGCAATGGCGCAGCACGGGCTCATGTCGGAGTACGAAGCCGAGGCGATGCAAACGCAGGCGCAGTCCGCCGGGATCGCCTTCGTCGAGCAGCTGCTCTCCGGCAAGCGCATCACTGCGCAACAACTCGCCGTATTCGCGTCGCGCACCTTCGGCATCCCGCTCCTTGACCTCGCGAGTTTCGACACCGAGCAGATCCAGAAGGAATGGGTCGATCTGAAGATCGCGCAGGCACGGCGTGTTCTGCCGCTGTTCAAGCGCAGCAACAAGCTGTTCGTGGCGATCTCGGACCCCGCCAATCTGCAGGCGCTGGAGGAAGTCCGCTTCAAGACGAGTCTGGTGCCCGAACCGGTCGTCGTCGAGGACGACAAACTCGCGCAGGCGATCCAGCGCATGGTGGAATCGACCGGCACTACCTTGCGCGATATGGCGAATCTCGAGGACATGGAAGTGGCTCTCGAGGAGGGCGCGCCGCAGAGCAGCGAGGAGGATTCTTCCGACGTCGACGACGCGCCTGTCGTCCGATATATCCAGAAGCTGCTGTTGGACGCGATCGGCAGCGGCGCTTCGGACATCCACTTCGAGCCATACGAACGGTTCTTCCGCGTCCGCTACCGCATCGACGGCGTGCTGATGGAGATTGCCCAGCCGCCGCTGGCGATCAAGGACAAGGTCGCTTCCCGCATCAAAGTCATCTCCAAACTCGACATCTCGGAGAAAAGAGTCCCGCAGGACGGGCGGATGAAGCTCATCCTGACCAAGAACAAGTCGATCGACTTCCGCGTCTCGACCTTGCCGACGCTCTACGGCGAAAAGGTCGTCATGCGGATTCTGGACTCCGCGGGCGTCAAGCTTGGCATCGAGGCGTTGGGATACGAGCCGGATCAGCAGCAGGCGCTCATGCACGCGATCGGCCGGCCCTACGGGATGATCCTGGTCACCGGCCCCACCGGCAGCGGCAAAACCGTGTCGTTGTACACCTGCCTCAATATTCTGAACCAGCCCGGCTACAACATTTCCACCGCCGAAGATCCGGTGGAAATCCAACTCGCCGGCATCAACCAGGTGAACGTCAACGAAAAAGCCGGTCTGACTTTTGCGATGGCGTTGCGCTCGTTTCTGCGGCAGGACCCGGACATCATCATGGTCGGCGAGATCCGCGACCTGGAGACGGCCGACATCGCGGTCAAAGCCGCGCAAACCGGCCATCTCGTGCTCTCCACTTTGCACACCAACGATGCGCCGACGACGTTGACCCGCCTCTTGAACATGGGGGTCGCGCCATTCAACGTCGCGTCATCGGTCATTCTGATCACCGCGCAGCGCCTCGGCCGCAGGCTGTGCATGCATTGCAAGAAACCCGAAGACATCCCGCCCGAGGCGCTGCTGCAGGCCGGCTTTGCCGAAGAAGACCTCGATGGCTCGTGGCAACCATTTGGCCCGGTCGGGTGCGACCATTGCAAGGGTGCCGGTTACAAGGGCCGCGTCGGTGTGTACGAAGTGGTGCCGATTTCCGACGACATGCGCTTGCTCATCATGCGCAACGGCAATGCGATCGATATCGCCGAACAGCAGGCGAGGGAGGGTTTTCGCAATTTACGCCAGTCCGGCCTTTTGAAAGTCAAGGCCGGCATCACTTCGCTCGAAGAAATCGAGGCGATCACCAACGAGTGATGGATCCGGGATGATCCCCGGTATCCACCCACGCGAGGAACACTATGGCCACCGCAACAGCAACGTTAAAACGCCGCGATATCAAGGAGTACACGTACATCTGGGAGGGCGTTGATCGCAACAACCGGCAAGTGCGGGGCGAAGTCCGCGCCGCGTCGGAAACGGTCGTTACGACGAACCTCCGCCGCCAGGGCATTCGCGTCGCCAAGATCAAGCGCCAGACGTTTCGTGGTGGCAAGAGGATCAGCGAGCGCGACATCACGTTTTTCACGCGCCAGATGGCCACGATGCTCAAGGCCGGCGTACCGCTGCTGCAATCCTTCGAGATCATCGCGCGCGGACACAGCAACGCACGCTTCTCGCGGCTCATGATGGACATCAAGAACAAGATCGAAACCGGCTCTTCGATGTCGCAGGCGTTTCGCGCCCACCCTGCCCAATTCGACTCGCTGTATTGCAACCTGGTCGCCGCGGGCGAGACGGCTGGCATGCTCGATGCCATCCTCGACCGGCTCGCAACGTATAAGGAGAAAACGCTCGCGCTCAAGGCCAAGATCAAATCGGCAATGTTTTATCCGATATCGGTCGTGTGCGTTGCCATCGTTGTCGTCTGGGTGATCATGTTGTGGGTTATTCCCGCCTTCAAGCAAGTCTTCACGAGCTTCGGTGCGGATCTGCCGGCACCCACGCTGATCGTGATGGCGATTTCGGACTTCGTCGTCAGTTGGTGGTGGCTCGGCTTCCTGGCGCTGGTCGGGGCCATCGTCGGGTTTACCTTCCTGTTCAAGCGATCGGCCGCTTTCCGCTATGGCTACGATCGCATGATCCTGCGCTTTCCGATTCTCGGTGACATCCTGCGCAAGGCGACGATCGCACGCTGGACGCGGACCTTGCAGACGATATTCGCGGCCGGGGTTCCCCTGGTGGAATCGCTCGATGCCGTCGGCGGCGCTTCGGGCAACGCCGTGTACGCCGCGGCCACCAAGCGCATTCAAACCGAAGTCAGCACCGGCACCAGCTTGACCAACGCGATGACCAATACCAGTTTGTTCCCATCGATGGTGTTGCAGATGACGCAGATCGGCGAGGAATCGGGGTCGCTCGACAACATGCTGGGCAAAGTCGCCGATTTCTTCGAGCGCGAAGTGGACGATGCGGTCACCGCGCTCACGAGCCTCCTGGAACCGATCATCATCGTCTTCCTGGGTGTGGTGATCGGCGGCCTCGTCGTAGCGATGTACCTCCCGATCTTCAAGCTCGGTTCCGTCGTCTGATCACGGTCCGATAGCGACTCGGGACACTAGCGCGGATGACGCCAGTGTTTCTCGACCCGGCGGTGGCTACAGTGTTGGCCGCCGCCGTCGGACTTTGCGTCGGCAGCTTTTTGAACGTCGTCATCCACCGGCTCCCGAAGATGCTGGAGCGCGGGTGGCACGCACAATGCGCGGAGCTGCGCGGGGAGGCACCAAAGGAGGAGCCGCGCTACAACCTGCTGGTGCCCCGCTCCGCCTGTCCGGGTTGCGGCCATCAAATTGCCGCGCTCGACAACATTCCGGTCGTGTCATGGCTGGCTCTTCGCGGTAAATGCCGGCGCTGCGGCATTGCCATTTCGCCGCGCTACCCGATCGTCGAGCTTCTCGGCGGAGCGCTTGCGGTCAGTGCGATCTGGTATTTCGGTCCGACGTGGAAAGGGCTCGCCGCCTGCGGCTTTTTGTGGACGCTGCTCGCGCTGACGTGCATCGACTTCGACACGCAGCTCCTGCCCGACGACATTACGCTCCCGCTGCTGTGGGCCGGCCTGGCGGTGAATTTCCATGGCCTCTTCGCTCCGCTGACGAGCGCGGTGGCCGGCGCCATCGCCGGCTATCTTTCGCTGTGGGCGATCTATTGGCTATTCAAGCTGATCCGCGGCAAGGAAGGCATGGGCTACGGCGACTTCAAATTGCTCGCTGCGATCGGTGCGTGGCTGGGCTGGCAGGTGTTGCCGGCGATCGTGTTGTTGTCGTCGATCGTCGGCGCCGTCATCGGATTGGGTTTGGTCGTGGTCAAGGGCCGCGATCACAACGTCCCGCTGGCGTTTGGTCCGTACCTTGCCATCGCCGGAGCGTTTGCGCTCTTCTTCGGTCCCGCGCTCTCCAGGTTGTATTTGCCCTAAACGTGCGCTACGTCGTCGGCCTGACGGGCGGAATCGGCAGTGGCAAGTCGGAAGTCGCCCGGGTGTTCGGCGAACTCGGTGTCGACATCGCCGATGCCGATCAAGGGGCGCATGCCGTGACGGCCAAGGGGGAAGCAGGCCACCGCGCGGTCGTCGATCTGTTCGGAACCAACGCGCTCGCAACCGACGGCACGCTGGATCGCGACTGGATTCGGCGGCATGTGTTTGAAGACGCCATCGCGCGGGAACAGCTTGAACGCGCCCTGCATCCGCTCATCCTTGCGTTTATCGATCGAGCGATTTCGAGCTGGCGCAGCGCCTATGGGATGCTGGTGGTTCCGTTGCTGCTGGAGCGAGGGGGACTCCGTCAGCGGGTCGCCCGCGTTCTCGTGGTTGATTGTCCCGAAGACCTGCAGATCAAGCGGGCGACCGCGCGCAGTGCGATGTCCGAAACCGAAGTACGAGCGATCATGGCCATCCAATTGCCGCACGCAGCGCGTCTCGCCCGCGCGGACGACATCATCGACAATAGCGGTCCGCTGCCGGCGTTAGCAAAGCAGGTCACGCGACTCGACCGGTTCTATCGCGAGTGCGCGGCACGAGCGGCGACGGGCGCGTGATTGTTAGGAACCTCTAATTGAGCCCCGCGAGTTTCTGTAGCTTCCTCGATTGAACCCTCTGCGTTTAGGGCAGAATGGGGCGTTAGCGCTGCGCGAAGTTTCGGAATCCGATGATCCGTTACGAACATCCGCTGAACGAGCGCGTCCGCACGCTGATGCGGCTCGAGGACATTTTCACGCGTGCGCGCTACTTCGCGTCCCGCGACGCGGCACCCGACCATCACGCTGCCTTGCTGGCTCTCTTCGAAGTGACCGATGTCTCTGCGCGCGCTGATCTCAAAGCGGATCTGCTGCAGGAACTGGAGCGACAAAAGCAAATTTTCGCACCGCTCAAGCACAATCCGCAGATCGAACAGCGCGCCCTCAGCGAGTTGCTCGGCCAGATCGATACCGTCAACGGACAACTGTACGCGCAAACAGGCAAAGTCGGCGGGCACCTGCGGGACAACGAATGGCTGATGGCGATCAAGCAACGCGCGGCCATTCCCGGCGGCGCGTGCGAGTTCGATCTCCCCGCGTATCACTGGTGGTTGCACCGCGACCCGGAAACACGCAGGCGCGACCTGGCGGGCTGGATCGAGCCGTTCGAGCCGACACGCGATGCCGTCGGGATCATCCTCAAGCTCCTACGGGACAACGGCCGCGCCAGCCGGCACACAGCGCAGCACGGGGTCTTCCAGCAGATGATGACGACGACCAAAGTCGCGCAACTGCTGCGCCTCACGGTGTCCAAGACTCTGGCTTGTGTGCCGGAAATCAGCGCGAACAAATATGCGCTCAACATTCGCTTTCTCCGCGTCTCCGGCATGGACCGCGGAGACGTTTTCGACGGCGACGTCGATTTCGAGTTGATGTTTTGCAATCTTTGACGTAGTTCGTCGATGGCGTCCAGCTGACGTCCGGCGCGTCGCCCCATCGCCCGATGCACCGCTGCGGCGAAGAACCTCTCCGCGATGAACTTAGCGGTTCGCCAGGAGCGGGCAGAGCTTCGCTTCGATGAGCGAGGCGTCCGCCGTGACGAGGGTAAGGTCATACACCAATGCAGTAGCTACCAGGAAGCGGTCGGCCGGGTCAGGGTGTGCGAGCATGATTTCGCGACTGCGAACCGCGACCTC
>JBPCLS010000158.1:0-6322 GCA_051003055.1 Casimicrobiaceae bacterium | reverse complement strand
TGTATTTCGTGCTCATCCTCACGGGCGAGACGCGCACCCGCCATGGCGTGGTGGCGCTCGCCTGCGGCGCGGTCGCCGGCCCGCTGATCCACCTGGCTGCGCCGCAATGGAGCGTGCTGCTGGGAGGGCTGATCGGGGGCACTCTGGCGTGGGGGCTGGTCGGAGTGAAAAAGCGTGCTTGAACTCGCGCTGCTCATCCTAGGATGCGCCCTCGCGACCTACCTATGGCGCGGTCTGGGCATGCTGGTCTCGGGCCGGGTGCGCATGGACGGCGAGTTCTTCATTTGGGCCGGCTGTGTCGCCTATGCCTTGATCGCTGGACTGGCGGTGCGCATCCTGCTCTTGCCCACCGGTACGCTCGCGGCCACGCCGCTTCCCGAGCGACTGATCGCTTGCGCGATCGCACTCATCGTCTACTTTGTCTTTCGCCGAAATCTTCTCGCGGGCATCGCGGCGGGCTTTGTTGCGCTGGTCACCCTGGTTGCGTTACGCAGCGGGTTCTAAAACTGCCGGTCAGGCGCACGACGGGACCTGCGCTTCGTGTACGCTACCGGTGGTGCGCCGACGATCTCGTCATGTCGGACAGCCGCCGCACGCTGACCGCGGGCGCCACTACGATCTTGCGCAGCGGCGCGAGAGCGGCAGCGCACTATGATCAAAGCAAGCACCGCCACGCAAAGGGATGCGTCATGATCCGACTGTTTGTGCATGTGCTCGCATTACTCCTGGCGATTTCCGCAGGCAGCGCGTTTGGCCAGACCTACCCTGTCCGCCCGGTGAGGGTGATCGTGGCCTTCGCGCCCGGCACCACCTCGGACATCATCGGGCGAATGATCTCCGAGCGGCTCTCGCAGGCGATGGGTCAGCCGTTTGTGGTCGAGAACCGCACCGGCGCGGGAGGCACGATCGGCGCGGAGTTCGTCGCACGATCCGCGCCCGACGGCTATACGTTGCTCTTGTCCACAGCCGCGCTGCCTATCAGCGCCTGGGTGTTTCCAGGCCTGAAGTACGAGACCGGCAAGGACTTCGCACCGATTACGGTGATGACGCATTCGCCGCTCGCGCTGGCGGCGAATCTCAACTTTCCGCCGAGGGCGGTTCGCGAGCTGATCGACTACGTAAAACAGAATCCGGGAAAGGTGAGTTTCGGCTCGGCGGGGGTCGGCACGTCGCACCACCTCACCGGCGAAAAGTTCAAGCTCGCCACTGGAATCGACATGTTGCACGTGCCGTACAAGGGCTCCGGGCCCGCGCACGTTGAATTGTTGAGCGGCGAGATCCAGATCATGTTCGACAACATCGTCGCACTGATGCCGCACTTCAAGGCGGGCAAGCTCCGTCCGCTTGCGGTCTCGAGCGCGAAGCGCCATCCGCTGCTGCCGGAGGTGCCTTCGATCGCCGAGGCCGGTGTGCGGGACTTCGAGACCGTCGCGTGGTTCGGAGTCGTGGCCCCCGCGGGAACGCCGCGCGATGTGATCGCCCGGCTCCACGTGGAAATCGTGAAGACTCTCGCAATTCCCGAGGTCCGCCAGCGGCTGCTCGACGCTGGCTCGGAGATCATCGGTAACTCGCCCGAAGCAGCGGACCGCTTTCTCAAGGAAGAGCTCGCGCGCTGGGAGGTCGTCGTACGGGCGGCGAATGTGAAGGCAAACTGAGGGCAAACTAACCCGTTCCTTCAGCTTAGCGGCAACATCACAACCTTCTTGTATGCCGGCCGTTGCACGAGCGAGTCGAACCACCGTTGCACGTTCGGCAATGAGGGGCGTTCAATCGACAGCGCCATCCAGCGCCAGATACCGCAGCCGAGGGCGATATCGCTCACGGTAAAGTTGGTCCCCGCTAGGAACACGTGCGATTCGAGATGCTTGTCCACGATCGCGAGCACCGCAGCGGTCCTGGCACGGGAATCCTCGAGTGCATGCGGATCACGCTGATTTGCGGGCGTGCGGATCAGCCCCATAAACAGCGGGCGCAGCGCGGGCCAGAACGTCGAGCTGCACCAGTCCATCCACTGGTCGGCTATTGCGCGAGGCTTGGGATCGTCGGGCCAGAGGGTCCGAGCCGCATGCTTCGCGGCAAGGTAGCGCACAATCGCGTGGGACTCCCAAAGAACGAACCCCTCGTCCTCGATTGTGGGTACGAGCGCGTTCGGATTGAGACTCCGGTATTGCGGGGTTTGTACGATCCCGAAGTCACCGCCGGCGTCGATGCGCTGATACTCGACCCCGATTTCCTCGCAGCACCAGAGCACTTTCTGGACATTGATCGAGTTCTTTCTTCCCCAGATTTTCAACATGTCAACCCCAAATTATCTGAATGATCGTGCCACCAACCCGCTCGATTTGCCCACACGACTTCCAAAAGACCCACAGAAAAGGTGTTCTTTTGACGCTTGCCCTCGATCCGTTTCACAGTTAGCGTGAGCGTAGATCGCACGCCGCCACAATGCACCTTTTTCCCCTCCTCTCCCTCGCCTTTCTCGCAGCCGGCTCCGCGTCTCCGGCGGCCGCCTCCGACGAAGCCCGCGAAGAACGCTGGGCGCGCGAGATCGTGCCGCAAGTTGTCGTGGGCGATGCAGTGTGGCTCGCAACTCCACAACGCGCCAACGTCCTGGCGCTCTACAGCGAACCCACGCAACCTGCCAAAGGTGCCATCGTGCTGGTCCACGGGCTGGGCGTGCATACCGATTGGGGGTTGAGCGGCGCGCTGCGGGTCACACTCGCCGATCGGGGCTTCGCAACACTGTCGGTGCAAATGCCGGTACTTGCCGCAGATGCCCTGCGAGAAAGCTACTCGACTCTGTTTCCCGCGGCGGCAGCGCGGTTGTCGGCCGCCGTTGCCTTCCTTCAAAGTAAAGGACACAGCAAGATCGCCGTGGTTTCGCACAGCTTGGGTGCGGCGATGGCCGACGCCTACTTGGCAGCCGCGAAGGGCAAGGCGATCGCTGCCTGGATTCCGGTCGGCATGCTGGTCGATTTCGCGTCGGTTCCCAAATTGCCGGTACTCGACGTCATCGCCGAGCATGATTTTCCCGAAGCATTGATGAGCATTCGGGCGCGCGCCAAGCAGTGGCCGCGGGATCGATGCTCCGGCGCGGTGCGAATCGCTGCGACCGACCATTATTTCGAAAACGCGACCAGTGCCTTGGTTGATGCGATCGTGCCGTTCGTTGAACGTGCCTTCCGCGATGATTGCTAGTTCGAGCATGCTGACACCACGAGTCGCGACTACTTGCTGTGCGCTTGCGGCGGCTGTTGCGTTCAGCGGGTGTGCAACGATCATGTACGGCTTGACGCAGACGCTCACCGTAGCGACGGATCCCCCCGGGGCTGAGTGTACGTTGGAGCGCAAGGGCGGCGACATCGCGGAGATCGCATCCACTCCTGCGGAAATCGAGATCGAGCGCTCGCAATTCGATCTGACGATTCGGTGCCGCAGGGAGGGTTATTTCGACGCCACGTCGAAGTTGACGTCGGATCTTTCGGGTCCGATCGTCGGCGCCACCTCGATTCCCAACTTGGCAAGCTTCGCCATCGGCGGCGCCGGCGCTGCCAATCCGTTCGTGGGCCTTGTGCCCGGCGCCGTATCGTCGGGCCTGGGTGTCATTGGCGTGCTGGGACTGCTTGCACCGCTCGCTCTGGCAATTGATGTGGGAACCGGCGCTCTGGTCGAATATCCGGGTAACGTCTCGATTCGGCTCATTCCGAAAAAGTTTCCGACCGCTGTCGTGCGCGACACTTTTTTCGCACAAATGCACGCCGGTATCGACGCCGACGCGACTGCGCTGGCCGCGCGCATCAACGATTCGTGCTTGCGAGCGCGCTGCGCCCGCGAACGTGCCGAAGCGGATGTGTTCACGACGCTCCGCCGCACCGAGCTGGAACGCCTACGGACTTTGACGCAGATCGACTCCTAAACGCTGCGCGCGCTTGAACCGGACACCCCGCCAGCGGCGCGTCCCAGCCGGTCACGCACCGCGAGCCATGCCGTAGCGGCCGGAACCTGCTCGACGAGAATCGCCGCTGCGTTGCTCGCGTCGAGCGTTCGCAAATGTGCGTACAAACCGTGCGCGTAGCTCGCAGCATCGCGGGATGCCGCGATCCATGCACCGTCGAAGCCCGCCGGCCGCGCAACGGTCAACGCCAGCACGGCGACACGCTCGCCGTGCGCTACGCGCCCTCCGATTTCTAGCGGCAGCTCTAATGCGGTCACGATGTAGAGCGGCGTGCGCGGGGCGTAGTGCGACGGCAGGCTCCCGGACGCGCGCGGCGCAGCTGCGGTAGGAGGGCCCAGCGCACGACCCAGCACACGCACCAGGGCATCGCTGTCGATCGCGCCCGGTCGCAGCAGCATCGTTTCGCTCCCGGCAAAAGCGACGATCGTGCTTTCGATGCCGATGTCGCACGCGCCGCCATCGAGAATCAGCGCAACGGCATCCCCCAAATCATCGGCGACGTGCTCTGCGGTGGTCGGTGAGATGCGGCCGAAGCGATTGGCCGACGGCGCGGCGATGCCCTTGCCGCCCAACGCAGCGAACGCCGCGAGCAGCGCCTGCGCGACGGGGTGCGCGGGCACGCGCAATCCGACATTGTCCTGGCCGCCGGTCACGATATCGGATGCCAGCGACGTGCGCGGCAGAATCAAGGTCAGCGGACCCGGCCAGAACGCGCCGGCGAGCTTCGTCGCGCCAGCCGGCAACTCGCGCGCCCAGTGCGGCATCTGCGCCGCGTCACGTACATGCACGATGACCGGATGTGCGGCAGGCCGGCCTTTGGCCGCAAAGATCTTGCGTACTGCATCGGCATTTCCCGCGTCGGCGCCAAGCCCATAAACCGTTTCGGTCGGAAACGCGACGAGTTCCCCCGCACGCAACAGGTGCGCCGCGCGATGCACGGCGGCGCTGTCCGGGACTGAGATGCGCTGTGACCGCCCGCGCGTGCGCGTCTTATCCATGCCGACGGCATGCGCAACCGCGCTTGCGAATACTGCTAGAATTTACGTCTTTGTCTGAATTCGGACGCCAGCTTTTGCTGCGGGCCGATAGCTTCGGCGACAGGCGCAACGAACAGCCGGGAGAAGAGATGAGTGGGTTTTTGTTCACGTCGGAATCGGTGTCGGAGGGGCATCCGGACAAGGTTGCGGACCAGATCTCCGACGCGGTGCTCGATGCGATTCTAGAGCAAGACGCGACGGGTCGCGTCGCCGCGGAAACGCTGGTAGCGACTGGCCTCGTCGTCATGACCGGGGAAATCACGACCCGCGCCAACGTCGATTACGCACGCGTGGCGCGTGAAACCATCCGCGCGATCGGCTACAACGACCCGGCGCTGCGCTTCGACGCAGATGGCTGCTCGGTCATGGTCTGCTATGGCCGGCAATCTCCGAATATTGCCCAGGGCGTGGATCACGCGTCCGACGATTTCTTGAATCAGGGCGCGGGCGATCAGGGCCTGATGTTCGGTTATGCGTGCGACGAAACGCCGTCGCTGATGCCATTCCCGATCTATTACGCGCATCGCCTCGTGCAGCGGCAAAGCGAAGTCCGCCGCGACGGCCGGCTCCCTTTTCTGCGCCCCGACGCCAAGTCGCAGGTCACCGTTCGTTACGTGGACGGCAAACCCCACAGCGTCGATACCGTCGTGCTCTCCACCCAGCACGATCCGTCGATGAATGACAGCCAAGGCAAGCTCGCCGAAGCGGTGATCGAGGAGATCATCAAGCCGGTATTTCCGCCAGCGATGTTGAACGGCGCCAGGTTTCTCGTGAATCCGACCGGGCGCTTCGAAATCGGCGGACCGCACGGCGATGCCGGACTTACCGGGCGCAAGATCATCGTCGATACCTACGGCGGCGCGGCACCGCATGGCGGCGGCGCGTTTTCGGGAAAGGATCCGTCCAAGGTCGATCGCTCGGCCGCGTACGCCGCGCGCTATGTCGCCAAGAACGTTGTCGCGGCAGGTCTCGCCACGCAGTGCCAGGTTCAGCTTTCCTATGCGATCGGTGTGGCCAAGCCGATCAACGTCACCGTTTACACCGAGGGCACCGGCAGGATTTCCGATGAGAAGCTCGCTGAACTCGTGAACGCACATTTCGATCTGCGTCCAAAGGGCATCATTCGCATGCTCGATCTCTTGCGTCCGATTTATCTCAAAACGGCAGCGTACGGCCACTTTGGTCGCGACGAGCCCGAGTTCACGTGGGAAGCCACCGACAAAGTGGACACCTTGCGCGCCGCGGCGGGTATCGACAAAGTGGACACGCTGCGCGCCGCGGCGCTCGCGTAGTGCACATTCGGCGCACGCCCATCGTCGGCGCGATACAT
>JBPCLS010000157.1:0-19539 GCA_051003055.1 Casimicrobiaceae bacterium | reverse complement strand
CCGAAGAGCAGCACGCCGAGGAAACCCGCCTCGAGGAAGAACGCCATCAGCGCCTCGTAGGCCATCAGCGGCGCGATGACGTTCGCGGTCACGTCGGAGTAACGGCTCCAGTTGGCGCCGATCTGGAACGGCAAGACGATTCCGGAGACCACCCCCATGCCGAACGCCACGGCGAAAATCTTGATCCAGAACGTCGAGATCCGCAGATAGACCGGCTGCTTCGTCGCGAAGTGCAGTCCCTCCAGCACCGCAATATAGGAAGCGAGCCCGATCGTGAACGCGGGCAGCAGGAAGTGAAACGCGATCACGAAGGCAAACTGGATGCGCGAAAGGAATACCGGATCAAGGTCCATGCGTCTCCTCTCACGTTCCCGGGTAATCGGTGTCTACCCGATCCGTTGGGTCGGTATCGTCCTACGAAACTCTGGGGAAACCTCTCAATCAGAGGTTCCTGTCTTCGGCTTCGCGCTGGTGGTCGCGCGCAGGGCCGTGACCGAATCCATCGCGAGATGCGGTGCGGCCAGCCGCAAGTAATGAAACATCGACCACAACGTCAGGATCACGGCAATCCACAATGCAACGGCGCCAAGCAGCGGCGTTGATAGTCCCGGGATCACCGGCTCCCACAACAATAGTGCAATGATCGCGGTCATCTGCGCCGCCGTTTTCACCTTGCCGATGAACGCCACCGCGATGCTGCGCGTTTTGCCGAGCTGCGCCATCCATTCGCGCAACGCGGAAATCGCGATCTCGCGGCCGATGATGATGACGGCAAGATACGTCTCGGCACGTCCGAGCTGCACCAGAAGAACCAATGCGGTGGCCACCATCAGTTTGTCGGCGACCGGATCGAGGAATGTGCCGAAGGCGCTGACTTCCCCCCACTTGCGGGCAAGATAGCCGTCGAGCCAATCGGTGATCGCCGCGAGCGAGAAGACGGTCATCGCCGTCCAGTTCTTCGCGACGGGTGAGAGCCACGCATCAGGCACGTAGTACACAGCCACGAAGACCGGGATCATGACGATCCGCAGCCAGGTCAGAGCAATCGGCGTGTTGAGCGGCATCGCGGAATAGGCCAGGCAGTTGCCGGGATTCTACGCTGCCATCGACCGCTTACTGTATCGAGCTTGCCGTCAATGCAGATCGGCGAAGATGCGTTCCGCAAGCGCGCCGGATATTCCGGGCACGCGGGCGATATCTTCCACGCTTGCCGCCTGCACGCCGCGGAGCCCGCCGAAGTGCGCGAGCAGCGCCTTGCGCCGCTCACCGCCGACGCCCGGGATATCCTGCAGCGACGAGGTCGTGCGCGCCTTCCCGCGACGTGCCCGATGGCCCTGAATCGCGAAGCGATGCGCCTCGTCGCGGATCTGTTGGAGCAAGTGGAGTCCAGGATGGTCGGCCGGCAGGTTGAGAACGTCGTCGCGATTCGGGAAGACGATGTCTTCCTGCCCGGCCTTGCGCTCAGGTCCTTTGGCAATTCCGATCAGCGCCACGCCATGCATCCCTTGTTCTTCCAAAACATTGGCAGCAACCGCCACCTGTCCCTTGCCGCCGTCGATGACGAGCAGATCGGGTGCCGGGTATTCGCCGGAGACGATCCTTGCGCAGCGACGACCCAGCGCTTCGCGCAACGCTGCATAATCGTCGCCGACCTGTTCTGGCGTGACGTTGAAGCGCCGATACTCCGACGACTGCATCGCGAGCCGGTCGAAAACCACGCAGGATGCAACCGCCCGCTCACCCATCGTGTGCGAAACGTCGAAGCATTCGATTCGTTGTACGGTCTCGGGCAATCCGAGCGCCTCTTGCAACGCGACAAGACGGTCTTCCTGCGTGGCCTTTTGCGCGAGTTTTTGTCGGATCGCGAGCGTCGCATTCTGTGCGGCCATCGCGAGCCAGACGCGCCGCTCCCCGCCGGAGTTGCCCACGATGCGCACGGGATGCGGCGCTTGCGCCGACAGGACTTCGGCCAGCGCGGCGTGGTCCTCCGCCTCCGGCGCGACGATCGTCGGTGGTACCGGCCGCTCGACGTAATGCTGTTCGAGAAACGCCGGCACGACTTCGGCCAGCGCGGTCGGATCGATGGCGTCCGCATGGCGAGGAAAAAATGTCCGATCACCGACGTGGCGGCCGCCGCGGATCATCACGACGTTGACGGCGACCAAGCCGTCCTCCATTGCCGCCGTGACGACATCGACATCTCCGGCAGTCGCGCTTTCGACGAACTGGCGTGACTGCAATTGCTGCAGCCGCATGATCTTGTCGCGCGTGCGCGCCGCGCGCTCGAAATCCAGCGCGCCGGAAGCTTCGTCCATCTGGGTCTTCAGCGTTTCCAGCACCAACCCGGCCTTGCCTTGCAGAAACAGCGTCGCGTTGCGCACATCTTCGCGGTATTCAGCTTCCGTGATAAGGCCGACGCACGGACCGGTGCAGCGCCCGATTTGATACAGCATGCAGGGGCGGGAGCGATGGGCGAACACGGTGTTTTCGCACGTGCGCAGCATGAACACCTTTTGCAGCAGCGCCATGCCTTCGCGCACGGCGCCGGCGCTCGGAAAGGGTCCGAAGTAGCGGTTGCGGCGATCGAGTGCGCCGCGATGAAAGCGCAACTGCGGAAAGGGATCGCCGGAAATGCATACGTACGGATAGCTTTTGTCGTCGCGAAAGAGGATGTTGTAGCGGGGCTCGTGCGCTTTGATCAGGTTGTTCTCGAGCAGCAGAGCTTCGCCTTCCGAGCGCGTGACGGTCGTCTCGACGCGCGCGACCTGCGCCACCATCGTCGCGATACGCGGCTCGTGCCCCGTCTTCTGAAAATAGTTGGCGACGCGCTTTTTCAAGTCGCGTGCCTTGCCGACGTAAAGCGTCTCGCCCGCCGCGTTGAACATCCGGTAGACGCCCGGACGGTGCGGCAGCGAGGCGAGCAGCTCGCGCGCGTCGAACGCAGGCGCGGCTGCGGAGGCGGCGAGCGGCATGCGCACGTACCTTACGCGACGCCGATCGCGACGGACGCGGACAAATGTGCCCCGATGCGATCGAACACGGCTCGGAACATCGCCGGCGTCAACCGGCCCGTATTGGTGTTGTAGCGACTGCAGTGGTAGCTGTCGATGAGCATGCGGCCCTGCTCCAGCGTGTGTTCCGCGCCATGCGCGAATGGGTGGTCGGACGGCTTGCGCCTGAGCGCGCGCAGCGTCGCTGCGTGCGCAATACGCCCCAGCGCCAGAATCACGCCGTTGGCCGGAACCCGGGCGAGATCCGCTGCCAGAAAGTTGTTGCACGTTGCCACTTCCTGCGGCACGGGCTTGTTTTGCGGCGGCAGGCATTTGACCGCGTTGGTGATCCGGCAGTCGATCAACGTGAGTCCGTCATCACGGGCATTGCCAACCGATTGCGACGCGAAACCATAGTCGAATAGCGTGGCGAACAGAATCACGCCCGCGAAATCGCCGGTGAACGGACGCCCGCTGGCGTTGGCGCCATGCATTCCCGGTGCCAAGCCTACGATCACGAGACGCGCGGTGGCCGGTCCGAACGGTGGAACCGGCTTGCACCAATAGTCGGCATGCCGTTCCTGGACGACATCGCGGAACGCCGCAAGCCGCGGGCAGCGACGACAGCCGGGATCGTAAACCGCGGATGGAGCCGGTACGCGTTCTGCCTCGGGCGCTACTGCAGGCGGGAAATGCATGGGGCGCGCATCCTACCAGAAAGTCCGCAAGCTGCTCTGGCGCGGAGGCAATGGCCCGCGCAGCGGGGGCTCTTGTTACTGCAGCTGCTTGCGCACCAGCTCGGCCACCAGGTCGGCGGGTACCGGTTCACTCGCCCAGAAACCCTGAAAGGAATCGCAGCCGTGCCGCGCAAGAAACTCGAGTTGCTCGCGGGTACCCACACCCTCGGCGCACACCCGCAAGCCCAAGCCGCGTGCCAGACCGATGATTGCCGCGGTGATCGCCGCATCGCCTGGATCGGTTTCAAGGTCGGCGATGAACGAAATGTCGATTTTCAGGGTGTCGATCGGAAAATGCTTCAAGTGCGTCAGCGACGAATATCCGGTGCCGAAATCATCGATTGCCACGGTGAAGCCTTCGTTGCGCAACTGCTCCAGTACCCTGCGAATCGCGTCCAGGTCGTGCAGCAGGCTGGTCTCGGTGACCTCGAGTGCAATCCACGACGGCTGACAATCCACACCTTTCACGATATCGCAGATGCGCTGCGCCAGATCGTCGCGATAGAACTGGCGCGCCGACAGGTTTACCGACACCGACAGCGACAGCCCGGCGCGGCGCCATGCAACGCACTGCTCCGCGGCTGATTTGAGCACCCATTCGCCGAGGGCGTGGATCAAGCCCGATTCCTCGGCAAGCGGAATGAATACTTTCGGCGGAACGTTCCCGTGTTCGGCATCGTTCCAGCGCAGCAATGCCTCCGCCCCGATTATTTTCCCGTCCTCGATACGGACCACCGGTTGATAGTGCAGGCGCAGCGCACCATCCTTGTACGCCGCACGCAGCGCCGTTTCGAGCGTGTGCTGGTGCAACCGGTGTTCCGCGAGATTCGCGTCGAGAAACTGATACGTGTTGCGGCCGAGCTCTTTTGACCGGTACATCGCGACATCGGCGTGCTTCAAGAGCTCTTCCGGGTCGTCCGAGTCGTCGGGATACACGGCGATGCCGATCGACGACGTGACATAGATGTCGTGTTCCTCGATCTCGAACGGCTGCGCGATCGCGTCGAGAAGTTTTTGCGCGATGCGGCCCAGCACCGATGGGTCTTCGAACTCATCGACAATTACCATGAATTCGTCGCCGCCCAGCCGGGCCAGCAGATCGGTTTCGCGCAGCGCACCTCCCAACGCTATCGACACGCGCTTCAAGAGTTCGTCGCCGATCCGATGCCCCAGCGTGTCGTTGACGTTCTTGAAGCGATCGAGGTCAATGAACAGCACACCGACACGCCGGCCCGCGCGCTTCGCTTTGGCGATCGCCTGCGTCAGGCGTTCGTGCAGCAGCAGACGATTCGGCAGCCCGGTAAGCGCGTCGCGGGTGGCGAGATACTGGAGCCGCTCCTCGGCCTGAATTCGCGACGAGACGTCCTGCACGAATGACAGGATCGAATCGATGCAACCGGCCTCGTCAAGCAGCGCCGAGTGGTACCACTCGCACCAGATCGTGCTCCCGTCGTTGCGGCGGTTGCGCGTCAGACCCTGCGCACGCGGTTCCTCGCCGCTCATCAGGCGCGCGACCAGCTCGCGGAATCCCTCGCGCTCGTCATCGTGCACGAGCGGACTGCTGGCGAGCGGAATGCCGAGAACTTGATCGGAATGCCAGCCAAAGATGTCTTCCGCCTTCGGTGTCCAGCGCACCAGCCGGAACTCGCGGTCCCATTCCAGCACGGCAAGCGGCGTATTGTTGATGTGGGAGGACAGCATCCAATTCACGCGCTTCAATTCATCCGCGTTGCGCTTCTCGTCGTGAATGTCGGTATGCACCGCGTAAATCCCGAGAACGTTGCCGTCGCCATCGCGGTTGGGGGCAAAGTGAACGGCTTCCCATCGTTGCTCGCCGTCGGGCTGCGTGAGCAGCTTCTCCGTCGAAACGACCTCCCCTCGCATCACGCGGTCGAGCAACGGCGCGAGCTGGGCCGCGCGCGCATCACCGATGACGTCTGCCACATGCCGCCCGGTCAGTTCCTTGCGATCCCGAGCCAGCCATTCCTCGTTGTGGCGATTCAGGAAGCGATAGCAGTAGTCGCGATCGATGTACGACACGCGCGCCGGTACGTTGTCCATGATGAGGCGCAATTCGGCCTCCGACGCGCGCAACGCCTCCTGCGCCTGCTTCAAGCCGTGGATGTCGTTCATCAGTACGAACGCGCCGTGAATCTCGCCCGACGGCGTACCGTCTGGCACGACGCGAATCGTCATCCAGCGGCGCGCCCCGTTGGCGCCGGGAACGAGCCGGTCGAACGCGGTCGACTCCCCCTCCATCGCTCGCGTCAACATGGCTTGGGCGCTTTGATAGATGCCCTGCCCTACGACGTCGCGCAGGCGCATTGCGCCGACCTCCTCTGCCTTCAGGCCGAAATACTGCAGAAAGGTCCGGTTGACGTATTGACAGTGCTCGTCGCGGTCGATGTAGGCAACGGGTGCAGGCACGCCATCCATGATCGCGCGCAACTGGCTCTCGCGTGCGGCGAGAGCATCCTGCGCCTGTTTCAGATCGGTAATATCGTGCCCGACCACATACAAACCCTTGATCGTTCCGTCGAACTTCAAGTCTGGAACGATCCGTTCGCGCAGCCAGCGCCCGCGGCCCGACGCATCGACGACCGGACGCTCAAAGGTGACTGCCTCTCCGGTGAACGCGCGGTTCATGAACGGCGCCAGGGCGGACGACGCGTCGCTGCCGAGCACTTCCGCCGCGGTCTTGCCGATGACGGCGTCGCGTTCGAGGCCCGTCAGACGCAGGAAGGACTCGTTGATGAATGCATAACGGCGATCGGCGTCCACATACACGACCGGCTCGGGAATGTTGTCGGTGAAAAGGCGCAGTTGCTCTTCGCGCACTGCCAGCGCTTGCTCGGTCAGCTTGAGATCATGGATGTCGTACTCGGTGCAATACAGCCCACGCACATTGCCCGCGCCATCCAGATCGGGCGCCACGCGCCCGTGCAGCCAGCGCCGCGCACCCTGCGCCGTCGTCCCCACGCGCTCGTACTCGACGTGCTCGCCCGCCTGCGCGCGTTTCAGGATCGGCCGGATGAACGAGGCAACATCGGCGGACATGATCTGGTATGGCGTTTTGCCGTAGATAGCATCCTGCGGCTTGCACACGGCGTTCGCGAACGCCTGGTTGACGAACGTGTAGTTGAGACTGCGATCGAGGTACGCGACCGGGCCGGGAATGTTGTCGGCGAAGAGGCGCATCTGCGCCTCTTGCGATTTGAGCGCATCGCGGATGCGAATATCCTCTTCGATGTCGTTCATCACGACGAACGCGCCGCCCACTCGTCCGCCGACTTCGCGATCGGGAAACAGCGTGACCCTTGTCCAGCGCGCTTCGCCGTCCGCGGACTGCTCCCGCCGCTCGTACGACACTGTTGCCCCGGAAAACGCGCTTTCGATGTGCCCCTGCATTTCGTGCATCGCGTCAGGGGCGAGGATGTCCTTCAGCGCGTGGCCCAGCAGATCGTCGACCGGCACGCCGATCCAGTCGCCGAACGGGCGATTGACAAAACGCAATTTCAACTGCCGATCGAAGTACAGGATCGGCACGCCCACGCTGTCGGTGACCAGCCGCAACTGGTGTTCGCGTTGTCCGGCCTCGAGCTCCAGACGTTTTTGATTGTTGACGTCGGTATACGTCACCAGGATCCCGCGAACCTGCCCGTGTGGCCCGCGGTCCGGGTAATAGTCGACGCGCACCCATAGCAAGGGCCGGCCCGGAGCCCCGATTCGTCGCTCGTAGCTCGTGCGCTCGCCGGAGAGTGCCGCGTCGATGTAGGCGTGGTAGAGCTGATAGAACTCGCGGCCGAGGACTGCGATGACCTCCCGCCCGATGAGCTCGCTCTCGGTTTTGCCCAGCCAGTCGAGAAACGCCTTGTTCGCGAAGCGATAGCGCTGGTCGCGATCGATGTAGGCGATCGGCACGCCCAGCGTATTCAGCTTGCGCTGCGACAAAGCGGAAAGCGACGGCTGCCCTACGGGTTCGCCGATCGTGTGCAGCGGTAATTCCAAGCGGTTGAGCGAGCGCATCAGGACCATAGTTGAGACAGCAACGCTAAATAAAGGCCCGATACGTTGGTGCGGATGTCCCGCCTGCGCTACACGGTCCGATCCTCCGCCCGCGTTCGTTCGAGCTAAATCAGCACCTTAAGCAAGGATCGCGCCGGTTTGTCTTTCACTTTTCGGGGTCCGCGCCGTCGGCCGACGCTGAAAGACAGTGGGGAGGTACCGGCGCGGCCGAGGCGAGTCGGGCATGCTACCTTCCGCGGCAACTAACAACGCCGGGCGGCAGAATCTCACGCGATCGCGCATGCGACGTAGGACGTGCACCGACGGCGGAATCGCTCAAACTCGACTCAACCTTTGCAGAGGATCATCCGTTAATCTCACTTCACCCACCGGAAATGCTACGAGGAGGCCTCATGCTCAAGCTACGTCATTCGCTGGCTGCGGCGCTTTTTGCCGCTTCTTTCACCGGTGCTGCGTCAGTCGCAGCACAGGAGATCACCATATTCGAGCATGACAACTTCGCCGGCCGCCGCTTCGCCGCGAACGCATCGGTGGCCGACCTGGCGAACACCGGGTTCAACGATCGCGGGTCGTCGGTTGTCGTGCGCAGCGGAACCTGGCAAGTGTGCAGCGATCACTACTACCGCGGCCGGTGCGTCACCTTGACCAGCGGAGACTATCCGTCGCTCGCGAGCTTGGGCTTGAACGATCGTGTTTCTTCGGTTCGCGAACTGGGCTGGCAACGCGACGGGGGCGGGCAACGCGACGGTGGGCGATCCCCCGGACCCGCCACCGGCCGTATCGCCCTCTACGACGACACGAATCTGGGCGGACGCGGAATTACCGTTGACCAAGTCGTCACCGATTTTGAACGCATCGGCTTTAACGACCGCGCGAATTCCGCGATCATCTCGGACGGCGCCTGGGAACTGTGCGAGCACGCGGAATTCCGCGGCACGTGTCAGATCTACCCGCCGGGTCGTTACCCGAATCTCGGTGGGTTGACGGGCATTGTCAGTTCCGCGCGCCCGGTAGCGGTCGCCGGTCCGGTCGGGGGCGGCGGCGGTGGCGGCTGGGGGGGTCGCACGCGCGTTGTCATGTACGAAGGCCCCAACTACTCGGGCCGGATGTATACGGTTGACGCGAACGTCCTGCGCGATCTTGGCGGCACCGGGTTCAACGATCGCGCGTCGTCGCTGCGCGTGGAAAGCGGGTACTGGCTCTTCTGCAGCGAAGCGAACTTCCAGGGTGACTGCCGCACGTTCGGGCCGGGCGATTATCCCAATCTCCCTGCGGGATTGGCCAACCGCATTTCTTCGGGACGGCGAATCGCCAACGAGTACCCGTATAACCAGGCGCCGACGTGGCGGGACAGCGCGGCTCGCTAGTGCACCGGGTCGACGATATCGCGGGACTG
The DNA here is from genome assembly GCA_051003055.1 of Casimicrobiaceae bacterium. Classification (GTDB taxonomy): domain Bacteria; phylum Pseudomonadota; class Gammaproteobacteria; order Burkholderiales; family Casimicrobiaceae; genus VBCG01. The sequence continues at coordinate 10,390 of JBPCLS010000157.1, read as the reverse complement.
CGCCGGGTCCTCATGCAGTCCCGCACGCTCGCCGTCGTGGGGCTTTCGGCCAACTGGTACCGGCCCAGCTATTTCGCCGCCAAGTACATGCAGGACCACGGCTATCGCATCATTCCCGTCAATCCGAATTACGACGAAGTCCTGGGCCAGCGCTGTTATCCGACCCTGGCCGAAGTCCCCGAACCGGTCGATCTTGTCGATTGCTTTCGCAAGCCGGACGAGATGGTTGCGCTGGCTACCGAAGCGGTGGCCATCGGCGCCAAAGTGTTGTGGATGCAGCTTGGCATTCGCAACGGCGAGGCTGCGACGATCGCCGGCGATGCGGGACTCGACGTCGTCATGGACCGGTGTGTGAAAATCGAGCACGCACGGATCATGGGCGGGCTCAACTGGGCCGGCGTCAACACCGGCATCGTGTCGGCGCGCCGCGCGTGATGACCCAGAACCGCTAATGCATTGAGGGCCTCGGGCGCGTGCGAGGTTAGAATCGGCATTCCTCGTAACCAGCGGTGCTCATTCGCCGCCGCGCAATGCCTGATCGCTCTTTCGGCTTCGACACGCTCTGTCTGCACGCCGGCCAGATTCCCGACACCGCGACCGGATCGCGCGCGCTGCCGATCTACCAGACTACCTCGTTCGTGTTCGATAGCGTCGATCACGCGGCGAGCCTCTTCAATCTGCAAACGTTCGGCAACGTCTACTCGCGCATTTCGAATCCGACGGTCGCCGCGCTCGAGGAGCGGGTCGCAGCACTCGAGGGCGGCCGCGCCGCGCTCGCCACCGCCACCGGAATGGCGGCGCAAATGGTCGCACTGCTCACGTTATGCCGCGCCGGCGACCATATCGTCGCGGCGCGAACACTCTACGGCGGCACCTATTCGCAGTTAGCGACGACGTTCGCGCAGTTCGGCATCGAAACGTCATTCGTCGACAGTGACGATCCCGAAAATTTCCGCGCGGCGCTTAAAGGTCATACCAAGGCGCTGTATGTCGAAACGCTCGGCAATCCCCAGTTGAATGTCGTCGATCTGGAGGCGATTGCCGACATCGCGCACGCGGCGGGGCTTCCGCTGGTCGTCGATAACACGCTCGCCTCGCCGTATCTCTGCCGGCCGTTCGAATACGGCGCCGACATCGTCGTGCATTCGGTCACCAAGTATCTCGGAGGTCACGGCACGACAATGGGCGGCATCGTTGTCGAATCAGGCCGCTTTCCGTGGGACAACGGCAAGTTCCCGCAGATGACAGAACCCTCGCGCGGTTATCACGGCGTTCGCTTCTTTGAGACATTCGGCGATTTCGGCTTTACGATGAAGGCGCGGATGGAGACGATGCGCACCTTGGGACCGACACTCGCTCCGTTGTCGGCGTTTCTGCTGCTGCAAGGCATCGAAACGCTGCACCTGCGCATGCCGCGTCATTGCGATTCGGCGCTCAAGGTCGCGCGCCACTTGGACGCGCATCCCGCCGTTGCGTGGGTTGGCTACCCGCAGCTTGCGGGCAATCGGTACGAAGCGCTCGCCCGCCGCTACCTGCCGCTCGGAGCTGGCGGGATTCTCACTTTCGGCATTCGCGGCGGCGCCCGGGCCGGCGAAAAATTCATCGAAGCCGTGCAGTTTCTTTCGCATCTCGCCAACGTCGGCGACGCGAAAACGCTGGTCATCCATCCCGCTTCGACGACGCACCGGCAGTTGAGCGACGACGAACAGCGCGCGGCGGGCGTAACGCCGGAGATGATCCGGCTCTCGGTCGGCCTCGAGACGCTTGACGATATCTTGTGGGATCTCGACCAAGCGCTGGCCATTGCGCAAGCATGATGCGCTCCTCCGTCATTCCTCTCCCGCTTGCCGGCCTCGTGCTGGCGCTTGCGCTGCTCGGGCAGGAATATCTGTTGCGCAGATATGGCGGCGAGCCGTCGTTTGCGCTGGCGGCCGATCGTATCGCCGTCATGACCTTGGGTGTCGCGTCGCTCGCGCTGATTCTGCTGCCGTCACGAAGGCTTGCCTATTTGCTCGGATTTCTGGTTTGCGCCGCGCTCATCGGATGGGCGTTGTGGCTGCAATACGGCCTCGGGCTGGATCCGTGTCCGCTGTGCATGTTCCAGCGTATCGCCGTATGTGCGGTCGGTCTCGTGCTCCTGGTGGCGTTTATCCATAATCCACGCGCGGGAGGTGCGGCCGGTTACGCAACGTTGATCGTTCTTTTCGCCGGGATGGGCGCAGCCTTCGCCGCGCGTCAGGTGTGGCTGCAGGCGCTGCCCAAGGACCAGGTGCCGTCGTGTGGCATGGGCATTTCGTACATGCTGGAAACGTTGCCCTTCGCCGATATGCTGGCCAAGGTTATCGAAGGCAGCGGCGAGTGCGCGGAGAAGGGCTGGGAATTCTGGGGGCTGGCCATTCCCGGCTGGACGTTTGTCTTTTTCGTCACGATGGCGATTGCGGCCATCGCGCTCGTCCGACGCGACTGAGGGTAGCAGCGTGAGCGGCGAGGCCCGGCTTGCCGGGCGGCGAGCAGTCGCGAATCGCTCCTCGAGGCCGACACGCGCTGCACCATCTCCCTCGACCACACAGGGAGGCCGAGGCGAGCAAGGGCTCCGCAAGCGTGTCAAACCTACTTCGGCGCCATCCGGATTGCGCCGTCCAGACGAATCACCTCGCCGTTCAACATCGGATTGCGCACGATCTCTTTGATGAGCGAGGCGAACTCTTCAGGCTGACCCAGCCGTGGCGGGAAGGGTACCGCTTTCCCCAACGAAGCCTGAACATCCGGCGGCAGGCTCGACATCATCGGCGTCATGAAGATTCCGGGGGCGATCGTCATCACTCGAATGCCGGAACGCGCGAGCTCGCGTGCGATAGGCAACGTCATCGCGACCAAGGCGCCTTTCGATGCGGAGTAGGCGGCTTGTCCGATCTGACCATCGAATGCGGCGACCGATGCCGTGAAAACGATGACACCGCGTTCGCCGCCCGCATTGGGCGTTCCTTTCGCCATGGCCTCTGCCGCGAGCCGGGTCAAGTTGAACGAGCCGATCAGATTGATGTTGACCGTGCGGGCGAAGCTGGCGAGCGCATGCGGCCCATCCTTGCCTACGACTTTCTCGCCGTGAACAACGCCGGCGCAGTTGATGAGACCCTGGACTCCGCCAAAGTGTTCGACCGCTGCCGCGATGGCCGCCCGAGCGCTCGCCTCGTCGATGACGTCGGTCGCGACGAACTTGCTCGCTTTGCCCAGCTCCTGTTCGAGTGCCAAGCCTTCCGCTTCCTTCACGTCGGCGATCACGAAGTTGCCGTCGCCGGCAATAAACATGCGCGCCGTCGCGGCACACAAACCCGAGGCGCCGCCGGTCACAATGAACGTGCTGGCTTTGATTTCCATCATCGAATCCTGTTGTGAATTGTTGTGGATCAGCGGGTAACCGGCGGTCGTTCCTGCGCCCGCACCACGGTCATCGCAGTCGCGATCAACCCCGCGATATCCGAGACGTTGGCGGGGACGATCAGCGTGTTGTTGGTCTTGGCAAGATTCCCGAAAGCGGTGATGTACTCCTCGGCGACCTTCAAATTCACCGCTTCGAGGCCACCCGGTGAATTGATCGCGTCGGCCACCTGGCGGATCGCCTTGGCGTTGGCTTCGGCCACTGCGAGAATCGCCGCCGCTTCGCCCTGCGCGTTATTGATCTCCGCCTGCTTCTCGCCTTCCGATTTGGCGATCGCCGCCTCGCGCGCGCCCAGCGCGACGTTGATCTGCTCCTGCTGCCGGCCTTCGGACGTCGCGATGACCGCCCGCTTCTCACGCTCCGCCGTGATCTGCGCCTGCATCGCGTGCAGAATCTCCGCTGGCGGTGTCAGGTCCTTGATCTCGTAGCGCAGGACCTTGACGCCCCATCTGGCAGCCGCTTCGTCCAATGCGGCAACCACCGTCACGTTGATCTGGTCGCGTTCCTCGAATGTCCGATCGAGCTCCATCCGTCCGATGACGCTGCGTAGCGTCGTCTGCGCGAGCTGAGTGATCGCGAGGATGTAATTGGACGAGCCGTACGACGCGAGCCTGGGGTCGGTCACCTGAAAGTACAGAATGCCGTCGACGTGCAACTGCGTGTTGTCGCGCGTGATGCAGATTTGCGACGGCACGTCGAGCGGGATCTCGCGCAAATCGTGTTTGTACGCGACGCGATCGACAAAGGGGATAACGAAGTTGAGTCCCGGCTCGAGCACTGCATAGAAGCGACCCAGGCGCTCGACGACCCAGGCGTGCTGCTGTGGAACGACTCGTATTGCCTTGATGACGACGATCAGAGCGACTACAAACAGCGCAAACGTGACGATCGAGGCACCGCTCCACATGGTGAAGGCTCCTAAATTTATGGTTGTGGACTTAGGGAACTTCAGGGAGTCAGTCGGCGATGATCAGCCGCGACCCGCGCGTGCCCACGATGACTATCGTTTCCGCGCGCGCGCTCGCCGGTGTTGCCAGCTCGGCGTCCCATTGCGTACCGCGGTAGATCACGCGGGCCGTTCCATCGTCTTTCCACGCTGCAATCCGCACCGTCTGGCCCACATCCAACGATTCATCTGGCGGTGCGGCGCCGCGCCGCAGCCGCCAACGGTGCGCCGCGAACGTCCCGGCGACGGACAGCGCGCCGGCAATCAGCAACTGCGCGGAGAACGGGCCGCCGAACCACGCAACGACGCCACCGACGTCGAAGGCAACGGCCAAGGCGGCCAGATAAAAGGTCCCAGTAACGAGCTCGGCCCCGACCAGTACGGCCGCGAGTCCCCACCAATACCAGTAGGTTGCCATGCGCGAATCCTTCTAAAGGGCGGCACCCATTGCCGCGCCTGGCGCCAGCATAAAGCACTTTGCTTTTGCCGAAACGCCACCCATCTAGTGGTATTGCTGGAGACGCCGCCCGCGAGCGCCTCCAGCAACTCGATTGCAGGTATAATCGAAAGACATTTTTCTTTTTGAATCAAGCGCTTTTGCGTCGCTTTTGCGTCCAATCGCTGCCGGAGCTAAGCATGCCGATTTATGAATATCGCTGTTCCGCTTGTGGCCACGAACTGGAGGCTTTGCACAAATTCGCCGATCCTCCGCTCGTCACCTGCGCGAAATGCGGTCACGCGACGCTTATCAAGCTGATGTCCGCCTCTGGATTTCAATTGAAAGGAAGCGGCTGGTATCAAACCGACTTCAAGGGAAGCGGCGCCAAGCCCGCGCCGATCGGCGGCAATGACGCGGGCAAGGACGCATCCGCGACCAACGGTTCGATTGCCAGCGATGCGTCGAAAGGCGACACTGCGACGAGCGACGCAGGGAAGAGCGACAGCGCGAAGAGCGACGGTGCGAAGAGCGATGGCGCGAAGAGCGATGGCGCGAAGAGCGATGGCGCGAAGAGCGAAGGGGTGAAAACAGGAGGCAAGGCCACCGAGACTTCGACCAAAACCGTCAAGTCCTCTGCTCCCACCGGCGCGAGCCGATCGTCGCCTTAAAACGTGAGTTCTTTCGTGTCCTCACGGGTCAAGCGCTACCTGATCGCCGGGCTCCTAGTGTGGGTCCCGCTCGGCATCACGATCTGGGTGTTGCACTTTCTGCTGTCGACGCTCGACCAGACGTTGCTCGTGTTGCCGGAAAGGGTGCGACCCGAGGCGTTGTTCGGATTCGGTATCCCGGGCATCGGCGTCGTGATCGCGTTCCTGATTCTTCTGATAACGGGTGCGCTGGCGACGAATTTTTTTGGCGCGCGCCTCATTCGATTCTGGGAAGGCGTCTTCGGACGCATCCCCGTCGTCAAATCCATTTATTCGTCGGTCAAGCAGGTTAGCGACACGCTGCTCTCCGACACCGGCAATGCATTTCGCAAGGCGCTGCTGGTCGAATTTCCGCACGACGGCAGTTGGACCATCGCTTTTCTGACAGGCACCCCCGCCGCCGCCGTGGCGACCCATCTGGCGGAAGAGCATGTCAGCGTATACGTGCCGACGACGCCGAACCCAACGTCGGGCTACTTCATTATCGTGCCCAAGTCGCGCGTGCGCGACCTCGATATGACGGTCGACGAAGCGCTCAAGTACGTGATCTCGATGGGCGTGGTTGTACCGCGGCCCCGCGCAGTCCCGGCACCTGTCCCGCAGACGCTGCCTTCGGCGACCCCCGCGCTCGAAGCTACGCAATCCCGAAATTGACCGGGCAGGTGTTCGCGGCCGCCGTCGCCTAAACGCCACGGCGCGCGCGGCCTGCCCTTGCGCACGCGCGCCTCCCATCCTTCATCGCATCGATCTTTCGGAGACCGGCTCCTTGAAACGTACCGACTACTGCGGCCGCATCGACCGGCGCTATCTCGGCCAAAGCGTCCATCTGACTGGCTGGGTCCACCGGCGGCGCGATCACGGTGGCGTCATTTTTATCGATTTGCGCGACCGCGAAGGCCTGGTGCAGGTCGTCTGCGATCCGGACCGCGCGGTCACCTTCGCCCATGCCGAAACCTTGCGCAACGAGTTTTGTATCGCGGTAACGGGCGGCGTGCGGCTGCGGCTGGAAGGCACGACAAATGCCAATCTCGCCTCGGGCGAGGTCGAAGTGCTCGCGCATAGCCTGGAGATCCTGAATTCGTCGATCACCCCGCCGTTTCAGCTCGACGACGAGAATCTGTCGGAGTTGGTTCGGCTCGAGCATCGCGTGCTCGACCTGCGCCGTCCGGAAATGCAGAAGAACCTGTTGCTGCGCTATCGCGCCGCAATGGCTGCGCGCCGCTACCTCGATACGCACGGATTCATCGACATCGAAACGCCGACGCTCTACAAGTCAACCCCCGAGGGAGCGCGCGAGTTTCTCGTGCCGTCGCGCGTTCATCACGGCCAGTTCTACGCACTGCCGCAGTCGCCTCAGCTCTTCAAGCAGATGCTGATGATCGCGGGCTTCGATCGCTACTATCAAATCGTCAAGTGTTTTCGCGACGAAGACCTACGTGCCGATCGCCAGCCCGAATTCACGCAGATCGACGTCGAGGCGTCGTTCCTCGATGAGATCGAGATCCGCGAGCTCATGGAAGGCCTCGTCCGGACGATGTTCAAGGAGGCTTTGCGCGTCGACTTGCCGGAACCATTCCCGGTGATGAAATTTGCCGATGCGATGCGCGACTACGGCTCGGACAAGCCCGACCTTCGGGTGCCGCTCAAGCTCATCGAACTGACCGATGTGATGAAGACGGTCGATTTCAAGGTGTTTCGTTCCGCCGCCGATCTCCCGGGTGGTCGCGTGGCAGCGCTGTGCGTGCCGGCGGGCGGGACTTTAAGCCGCAAGGAGATCGACGATTACACAACGTTCGTGCGGATTTACGGCGCCGGCGGCTTGGCGTACATCAAGGTCAACGACGTAGCCAAGCTGAACGACGAAGGCCTGCAATCGCCGATCGTCAAGTTCCTGCCGGAAGCGGTGCTCGGGGAAATCTTAAAGCGCACCGGTGCTGCCAACGGCGATCTCGTCTTCTTCGGTGCCGATCGGGCCAAGGTCGTCAACGACGCGTTGGGTGCGCTGCGCGCCAAGGTCGGCCACGATCGGGGGCTCGCGCAAGCCGGCTGGAAACCCCTGTGGGTTGTCGATTTCCCGATGTTCGAACGCGATGACCAGGCCAACACGTGGATGGCACGCCATCATCCGTTCACCGCGCCGAAAGACGGCCACGAGGAGTTTCTGCTCCGCGATCCGGGCAGCGCCATCGCCAAAGCCTACGACGTCGTGTTGAACGGCTGGGAAATCGGCGGCGGGTCGGTGCGCATGCACCGCCCCGACGTGCAGCAGAAAGTGTTCGCGGCGCTGGGCATCACCCCCGAAGACCAGCAAAAGAAATTCGGGTTCTTGCTGGACGCTCTGCAATACGGCGCGCCGCCGCACGGCGGCATCGCGTTTGGGCTCGATCGGATCGTTACCTTGATGTGCGGTGCCGAATCGATCCGCGACGTGATCGCGTTTCCCAAGACACAGCGCGGGCAAGACCTCCTGGTCAACGCGCCGTCGCCGGTAACGGAACAGCAGTTGCGCGATCTGCACATCCGGGTGCGCGCGACCCATCCGATCGGCGCTGCCTGACTCGCTCGTAACGTACACTTCCAGGTATGGCGATCCGAGTACGCCTTTGCCACTACGCCTGCGGCATTGCGCTGGCGGCAGTTTTCGCCGGCAACCCGCCAGCCGCTCTCGCGCGTTCCGCCCTGGCAGAGTTGCCGGAGATCTCCGCCGCCGAGCTGCCGCGCGAAGGCCGCGATACATTGGATCGGATCAAGGCAAATGGCCGCTTCCGCCATGAACGGGATGGCGCCGTCTTCGGCAATCGCGAGCGGATTCTCCCGCCCCATCCCCGGGGCTACTATCGCGAATACACGGTGCGCACCCCCGGGGCGAAGAATCGTGGCGCGCGCCGGATCGTCTGCGGCGGTCGCACGCCGGCGCCAGCCACCTGCTTTTACAGCGACGACCATTACCAGTCATTTTCGAGGATTCGCGAATGAAGGTACCCGACCTCGCCGTCGTCGATGAAGCCGGAGTCCATCCGTGGAAAGGTACGACCGACCTTCTGAAATCCGCTGCCGTGCACGCACACCTCAAATTCGGCTCCGTGGATCTGGCGCATGCGAAGGATCGCGCGACGCTTTTCAATGAGCTCGATCGTGCGCTCAAGTTGCCCGAGCATTTCGGCAATAACTGGGACGCGCTCGCCGACGTTCTGGAGGACCGCGAGTGGCTCGGCAAAACTGGCCGCGCAGTGGCAATTGTCCACAGCGCGGGCTATCGCAAAGAGCACCCGACCGACTGGAAAACGCTCGAAGACATTCTCGCTGAAGCCGCCGAGTTCTGGAAGGAGCGCCATGTCGCGTTCTGGGTGTTCGTCGGGTGACCCGTTTCAAAATCCCGATCTCCACCCTCGTGCTCGTGCACACTTGCGACCTGCGCGTGCTATTGCTCGAGCGGGCCGACTATCCCGATCACTGGCAGTCGGTCACGGGGAGCCAGGAACAGGGCGAGACGCTTGCCGAAACGGCAACGCGCGAGCTGTTTGAGGAAACCGGCATTGTTGCAAGCGACTACGGCGGCCTCGAAGACTGGGAACTATCGAATATTTTCGAAATCTTTCCCACCTGGCGGCAACGCTACGCCGGAGGTACGACGCACAACACCGAGCACGTATTTGCGCTATGCGTTCCGGAACCCGTTCCCGTACGGCTGGCGCCAAGCGAGCATCTGCGTTGCGCGTGGCTACCGTGGACGCAAGCGGCGGCACAATGTTTTTCCTGGTCCAATCGGGCGGCGATCGAAGCGCTGCCGCAACGAATCAGTCAGAGGATGAAGAGCGCATGATGACATTCGATAAAAGCGCTTTCGCCGGCGCAATCCTCGCAACGCTTGGATCGATGGCGTTCTCGCTCGCCGCGTACGCGCAGATCCTGGTGCCAGCGGTACCCCCCGCGGTCACGGTCACCGCATCGGCGACCGCCAGCGTGGCAAACGATCGCATGCACGCTTGGTTGCGCACCGAGATCGACAACAGCGACCCGGCCAAGGCCGCAAGCGAGGTCAATACGCGCATCGCCAAAGCGCTGGCGCGGGCCAAGGCCGTTCCCGGAATCGAAGTGACGACGTCCGGCTATTCGTCGTTCCAGATCACCGAGAAGAATCAACCGCCGCGCTGGCGCGTAACACAATCGCTTTTTCTCGAAGCGAGCGATTTCGCCATACTTGCTGCGCTCGTCTCTAGATTGCAAGGAGAAGACGGACTGCTGCTCTCGGGATTGAGCTTCTCGGTCAGCGAGGCCACACGGCGCAAGACCGAAGACGCGCTCACGCAGCAAGCGATCAAGGCGTGGCAGGCGCGCGCGAAGAATGCGGCCGACGGCCTCGGTTTTCCGGGGTGGCGCGTCGGCAAAGTCACGATCCAGACCGGCGATCATATGCCGCCGCGCCCACTGCAACGCAGCGCCGGGGTCGCGTATGCCGCGAGCGCCGCCCCAATCGCCGTTGAAGGCGGCAACAGCGATATCACTGTAACCGTGAGCGGCGACGCCGTGCTCGAATTATTGCGGCGGTAGCCGGGCGGTTACGGGCGCGATCTCTACGGCTGCATCAATCGTGCGTCTTCACCGGATGACGCTGCAAGCCGAATTGCAATTCCGCCGGATCGTCATTCACCGGCGCTCGAACAAGCGTGCCCACGCGGAGCGCCCTTGTCCCGCCGTTGTCTATAGCGCGGACGCGGTCAGGCTGCCGGCGTCTCCGGTGCGGTTTCGACCGCGGCCGTCGTCGGCGTTTGCGCTTTCGCCGCGTCTTCCTCCGCCGCTGCCTTCATCGACAAGCGGACGCGCCCCTTGTCGTCGGCCTCGATCACCTTCACGCGCAC
>JBPCLS010000156.1:0-3322 GCA_051003055.1 Casimicrobiaceae bacterium | reverse complement strand
GGGCGATATCTGCACGCGCCGCTGCCCGTTCTGCGACGTGGGCCACGGCCGGCCGCTGCCGCTTGATTTGGAGGAGCCGCGCAATCTAGCCAGAACGATCGCCGCGCTCGGTCTTAAATACGTCGTCATTACGAGCGTGGATCGCGACGACCTGCGTGACGGCGGCGCACAGCACTTCGTTGCGTGCATTCGCGCAGTCCGCGAATATTCGCCGCACACGCAGATCGAGGTGCTGGTGCCGGATTTCCGCGGCCGGCTGGACCGCGCGCTCGCGATTCTGGGCGATGCGCCGCCGGACGTGATGAACCACAACCTGGAAACGGTGCCGCGACTCTACAAGTACGCGCGGCCTGGGTCGGACTATGCGCACTCCTTGCAGCTGCTCGGTGACTTCAAGGCGCAGTTCCCCGAAATCCCGACGAAATCCGGGCTGATGGTGGGCTTGGGCGAAACCGACGACGAAATCCTCGCCACGCTGCGCGACATGCGCGCGCACAACATCGACATGTTGACGATCGGCCAGTACCTGCAGCCGTCACGCGATCATCTTCCCGTCTTGCGCTACGTTCATCCCGATACGTTCGCGCAGTTCGAACGCGAAGCGTATGCGCAGGGCTTCAAACATGCGGCCGTGGGCGCGCTGGTGCGATCCTCGTACCACGCCGACCGGCAGGCGGAAAAGGTTCTGACCGGGACGACGGCGTGAACTTTACGCCGGTTCGTTAAGCCGGTTCGCAAGTAAAACGGCCGCCGGGCAGGCGGCCGTTCCCGGGTAGTGCAATCGTTGACGAAGCGTTACTCGGTCAACACGAACGTGACCTTGAGAATGACCTTGTAGCCCGCTACCTTGCCATTGTCGACGAGCACTTCCTGGTCCTTCACCCAGGCGCCTTTGACGTTGCGCAAGGTCTTGTTCGCGCGCGCGACGCCTTTGATGATCGCGTCTTCGAAACTCTTCTTGCTCACGCTGCTGATTTCGCTGATGCTGGCGACGGTCATTATTTTCCTCCTTCGAATATTGGGGGGTGGGACCTTTGGTTCCCACGAATAGTTTGCGCTCGCGGCTGTCAGCGCGCAACGGCTGCGAATGCAGTCATTGGGCCGGCAGCGGCGCACCCTTCGGCCATAAGAGCCACATGCGTCCCTCTTGCCGCATGCGACCCGCTTCGCGTCCGGCTTCCGCGCCGGAACCCCAGAAGAAGTCTGCGCGTACGGCGCCGCGGATGGCACCGCCGGTGTCCTGCGCCAGCACCAGCCGCTCGAGAGGCGTGTTGGAAAGCGGCATCGTCGTCGCCAGAAAAATCGGCGCGCCGAGTGGAATGATTCGCGCGTCGACGGCGATCGTACGACCTGCCAGCACGGGCACGCCGAGCGTGCCGATGGGTCCATCGATTAGCGCTTCCAGAGATCCCGGCGCCGGCGGCGGCACTTCGCGAAAAAAAACGTAGCTCGGGTTTTCGTCGAGCAATGCGCGCAACCGTTCAGAGTTCGCCTTGGCCCATCCGATAATGCCCTGCAACGATGCTCGCTCGGGCGGCAGATCGCCACGGTCGATGAGTACGCGCCCGATCGACCGGTACGGATGCCCGTTCTGATCGGCGTAATTGAGGCGGATGACCGACCCGTCGGCAAGAGTGATCCGTCCCGAGCCTTGAATCTCGAGGAAAAACGCTTCGACCGGGTCGCTGACATAGACGAGCGCTTTTCCTGCGAGCGGCGCCGCGCCGCGCTCGATGTCGCGACGAGGCCAATACGGCACGATCTTCGTTCCTTCGACGCGGCCACGCACCCGCTTGTCCTTCAATTCCGGATGCAACTCGGCGAGGTCGACGGTCAACAGATCGTCTGGCGCCGCGTACAACGGTACGTTGAACGTTGCGGAACGCACACGGGACCCGGCTAACAGCGGTTCGAAGTAGCCGGTGACAAGACCTGTCGCACGGCCATCCGCGTCGCTGATTCGGTATGGGCTAAAATGATTCTCGAAGAATGCGCGAACCGCCGGCCTGCTGCTCGCATTGACCGCTACGGCCGCCATGCAAGGCGCTTGCCAGACTTTGATCTTTTCGCGTTCAGTCATCAGCGCGCGGCAACCGATGTGCAGCGCCGGCCACGCGGCTTCCAGCGCATCGGTGTTCCATCCAGGCAGGTCGGCCCACGTTGCCGGCGTAAACAAGGCGCGTGGCGCAAGATCGCGCACCGGATCGCGTTGCGCGTCCTGGGTCAATGCGGGAGCCGGCCGGACGCTCGTATCGATAACAGGCGCGGTCTGGCAGCCGCCGGCCAGCGCGGCAAGAAAAAGTAGCCCCGCATGCAGCGCACCGCGCGATGCTCGAAGGAGCCGAACCGGCATGGAATGGGTATTCCTGGAAGTCTTCATCGCGTTGGCGATCGGAATTGCCATTGTGTGGTGGACGATGGCGCCGAACAAGAAGCGCGACGTGAACGGCGCCGCAACGAAGAAGGCCGATCGGGAAGGGACGGGGAAAGGCTAATGGAGTGTGCGCGGAACCGACAGCGTGAACAATGGAATCGTCGCATCGAACGCCTGGCCGTCCTCGGCGAGCATCTGATACGTTCCGCGCATCGTACCCACGGCCGTCTGAATGCTGGTGCCGCTCGTGTACTCGAAGCTCTCTCCGGGTTTGAGCACCGGTTGTTGGCCGACGACGCCCAGCCCTCGCACTTCCTGCACCTTGTGCTCGGCATCGGTGATGATCCAATGCCGGCTCACGAGCTGCGCGGGAACGTCCCCCGTGTTGGTGATCGTAATCGTATACGCGAACACGAACTGGTTCTTCGCGGGATCCGATTGGTCCGCGAGGAACGCCACCTTCGGCGCCACCGTCACTTCGTAACGCTTGCCGTCCGCCATTGTTGCCGCGCCGCAGTTCGTGTAGCTTGCCTGCGGCCTTTCTGCCTCTACATGCGCGTGTCGCGCGCTTGCAAATGATTATAGCGTGATGGCCACGATGTTCCGGATTGCACCTTCACTGCTCTCGGCGGATTTCGCGCGTTTGGGCGACGAGACGCGCGCCGTAATTGCGGCGGGCGCCGACTTCATCCATTTCGACGTGATGGACAACCATTACGTGCCGAACCTCTCGGTGGGTCCGCTGGTGTGCGCGGCAATCAAACCGCATTCGACGGTGCCGCTCGACGTGCACCTGATGGTTTCGCCCGTGGACAGGATCGTCCCGGATTTCGCTCAAGCGGGCGCTTCGATCATCAGCTTTCATCCCGAAGCGACGGCGCACGTCGATCGCACGATCGCGCTGATCCGCAATCACGGCTGCAGGCCGGGCCTGGTACTCAATCCGGC
>JBPCLS010000155.1:0-4097 GCA_051003055.1 Casimicrobiaceae bacterium | reverse complement strand
ATCGAACTCGACCTGAAGAAGGCTTGGGCGCATCGCCAGGAGAGCGCCGTCACGGCGGGGCTCGCCCTCGCGACACCGCTTGTGTTGGGCGGCGTGGTGGCCGCCGGCATGTTGATGCACGACGGCTGGCTGGGTCCCAGGGCCATGGCCTGGCAATTCGTTCTCGGCGGGGGCATGGCCTGTGCCGTCACTGCGCTTCCCATTCTGATCCTGCTCATGGAGAAGCTGGAGATCCTGCGGCAGCCCATCGGGCAGCGCATCCTCCGCTACGCGAGCCTGGACGACATCGCCATCTGGGGCGTGCTGGCCCTCATCCTGATGGACTGGCAGCGTGTGGGCATGCAGACCCTTTTTCTATTGGCGTTCGGCGTGGGCAGTTACGGGTTCCGCAAGCTCATGGTACGGCTGCCGGAGCGCGACCGCTGGTTCGTAGGTCTGATCTGGCTCGTCGTGTGCGCGTTCGGTGCTGATTGGTCCGGGCTGCATTTCATGGTCGGTGCGTTCCTGTCGGGGGCGGTCATGGACGGCGACTGGTTCGACCAGGAGCAGATGGACCTGTTGCGTCACCATGTGCTGTTGGTGGTGATGCCGGTGTTTTTCCTGAGCACGGGCCTGCGGACCAATTGGAGCGTGGGTGGGGAGGCGGTGTTCATCGCTGCCGCGGCGTTGCTCATTGCTTCGGTGGGCGGCAAATTGCTGGGCATGCGAATCGCCGGGAAGATCCTCAAATGGCAGCCGGGCGAGGCTTCGATCATCGGTTGGCTCCTGCAGACGAAGGCGTTGATCATGATCATCTTCGCCAACATCCTCGGGGACAAGGACATGATCACCAGTGAGATGTTCACGGCACTGCTGCTGATGGCCGTTGCGAGCACCATGCTCACCGTGCCCGTGGTCTCTCCGAAATTGCGACGCATGAGGAGCATCGTCCGCAAGCCGCATAAGAGGTCCAAAGACAATCCCCCCGATTGGCCGTCGAGGGGATTGGCGAGGGCACCGTAAACCCCCGAAGCGTCGACGTACGCCTTTCAGCGCGAGGGCGATGCGATGCCGGCTACCGAATCCTGCGGGGTGGCGCGCGCGATCCGCGCTTTCGGCTCATCACCCTTGAAGCGCACGTAGTCGGATATCGGCAGGGTGTAGATCATCCGCGTGCGCCAAGGTATTGCCGGACCGCTGTCGCGCTCTCGGCCGCCTTGGCGCAGGCAGTGGCATCGACGCGCGTGAAGTGCGGCTGATCGCACTTGAATTCCGCCTGCACAGAGGATGAAATAACGGCTGACAGCATGCCGAAGCAAGCCAGGGCAAGGGAGGAACGAGACGGGAGTTTCATGACACCTCCAGATGATGAGACTGCATGGGCGATGCATTGGATCGCTCCTGGCGAAGACGACGGAAATGCTTCTGTTCGTCTGTTCGGAAGATAGCCTTAGCTGCTTTTGCCCAGAAGCAGTCGTTGCCACGTGGCCGGATTTGGAGCATATGCACTTGCCGCATGGCAAATGTCCAACTGGGCGCAAGAGCTTGAGTTTGACGGGTCAGTGTGAAGCAAGCACGGCCGAGGGTTGCGACGCATGACTCAGTCAGTCCCCGATTTCATTTTCTAGTGACTACGGCGGAGATCATTCCGGTTCGACCGATCGTGGCGCTGTCGGTCGGAGCCTGTGTCGCTGCGGCGGCGTTGCGCGTGTGCGATCCGCTGCTGCCCTACCTCGCAATGGAATACGGCGTGGGCCTCGGTGCGGCGGCTCAAACCGTGACCGGCTTCGCCATCGCATACGGCGTGCTGCAGCTCGCGTACGGCCCGATCGGGGATCGTTATGGCAAGTACCGGGTCGTCACGCTCGCCACTATCGCCTCTGCACTGACGTCGCTTGCATGCGCGCTCGCGCCGACGCTTCCCGCGCTCGTAATCGCACGGATGTTTGCCGGCGCCACCGCGGGGGCACTCATTCCGCTCTCGCTCGCATGGATCGGCGACACGGTTCCGTACGAACGACGGCAATCGGTGCTCGCACGATTTCTCATTGGTCAGATGTTCGGCGTTGCGCTTGGCCAGGTGCTGGGCGGCGTCGGCGCCGACTACCTCGGCGCGGGACCCGTGTTCGTCGTATTGTCCGTGTGGTTCACCGCGACAGCGTGGCTCATGTGGCGATTCAGGCCTTCACAACCTGAGATGCTGCAGCGCGCACCGGGCAGCATTGCAAAGCGGTTCGCGTCGGTGCTTGAGGTTCCCTGGTCCCGGGTCGTGCTGCTTACCGTCTTCGCCGAAGGGGTTCTGCTCGTTGGCGCGCTTGCGTTCGTTCCCACGCACCTGCATCGCGCGTACGGACTGCCACTGACGGTGGCAGGCTCCGTTGTGATGCTCTTCGCCGTGGGCGGCTTCGTGTATGCGACGGTTTCGCCTATCTTGGTGCGGCGATTGGGCGAGCCGGGCCTCGCGACCGGTGGCGGGATTGTCCTGGCACTGTGCTTCGCGGGTATCGCGCTCGGATCGACGCCCCTGGTAGCCGTTGCAGCCTGCCTTGTGGCGGGCCTCGGCTTTTACATGCTGCATAACACGCTGCAGGTGAATGCCACGCAGATGGCGCCTGCACAGCGCGGCAGCAGCCTCGCGTTGTTTGCATGCGTCCTCTTTGTCGGACACGCGGTCGGCGTAACGCTCGCCGGCCTGCTCGCGGAGCGCTTCGGCACTGCGCCAGTGATTGCCGGCGCGGGTGCCTTACTCCTTACAGTCGGTTTGACGTTCGCTGCCGCGCGCCGACGCAAGCCCTGACTGCATAGTCTAGCGCGAGGAACTATCGGCCGTGGACGGAGCGGTGCTCGTGCGCGGCCAATAGCCCACATTCGCATGCGAGTCGGGGATCTTCGGTCCGAGGCCAGCGCCAGCGCGAGGTTCTGCGGTAGGCAAGCCCTTCCGACCCATCATCGACACGTAGAACCCGCGCCGTGTGCCAAAGTTAGCATCGCTCGATCGCTCGCGCCTCGCCGCCCGCGAGAACGCGAGAAGACCGCGGCGCATGAAGCGCTTCAAGAGTCGCCGGCGCACCCTTTGCACCGCAGCGATGGCCTGCGCCTTAAGCCCGGGGTGACTCGTCCGCTTCCTATCGTGGCAGGGCAGCGATCGCGCCCACAACTTCCGCTTGGACTCTAGGGCTTTTGTCGATGTTGATGTGGAACGTGCCCAAGTCGCTCCCGATATCGATGTTGGAGAGCTCGCCTTTGAAGCCTCGGTCGGCGGTGAGCGGCGTCCCCCAGCCGGGAGACTGATAGTAGTTGAGTGCCCGCATGACATTGGACGGAATCGGGTCCTGCAGAAACGGCGCGAGCGTGATCAAAAGGTCGACCGGAACCTTGTGCGTCTCCAGCTCGCGAGCCATGTCGATCACGTTGTTCGCGCCCTGCGAATGGCCGACCAGCACGAGCCGGCTAGTCTTGCCGGCCGCCCGTTCGTTGACGACCTTTGAAACCGTCGACTTCCAGGCCAGGTGTCCGATCGCCTCGGCGTTGATGCCCTTGCCCCGGAGCTCTTCGGCCATGCTGTCCAGGCCGGTCGAAAACACGCCAAACCAGCCGCGCAGCAGATACACGCGGGTTTCCGCGTGGGCCCAATTGCAGTAGTGCAGCGCGATGGCCAGCACGGCCCACCGCACGCCAGTTCTCAATCCTGCTCGATCACAAACGCCAGGCACGCGCACCCCTGAAGGTTTCCGCCACACCCGGCCTGCGAAATCAATGCCACTCCTCGCAATATTGTCCCAGGGCTCTGAAACCGCCCGACTCCATCCCTCGAGCAGCGCGTAATCTTACTCATTCCTGTTGGCCGGCGTAGGCTATGGGGCGGCAACCGCCGCGCATTGTCGTCCTGACGGATTTCGAATGTCCTTCGTCACATTCATACCCTTGATGCTTGCGCTTGGGATCTGTTTCATCCCGGTTTGGCTGCTGCGGGACGCGAAACACAGGCGCGCGCAAGACTATTTTGTCTCGTCGCAGCAGACGCGGCCAGAAGTCGTCCGAAACTCGTCGATCGCTTATGCGCTGCGGATGGCCGCGTTCGGTCCGCTCTTCGCCTGGGGCGCGAGCGGCGACTTATG
>JBPCLS010000154.1:0-3185 GCA_051003055.1 Casimicrobiaceae bacterium | reverse complement strand
GCTGCGCCAGCAGCGCCTGATAGCCGATGACCACCGGCAATAGCGGGAAGTCCGCGCGCGCCTGCGCTGCCGTCTGTTCGCTGGCGCAGGCAATTGCCGCAAGCTCCGCTCCAGGTGCGTTGACGATCGCCCTGGCGTGATACTTACCCCAAAGTCCGTACCCGATCAGCCCGAAACGCATCGCCTTTGCTCCCGTATGGTCAAAAAATTCAAACCGCTTGAAACGGGACGAGTTTCAAGGCGAGATCGCGGAGCGTACTTTGCTCTGTGGGGCCGGCAATGAACCGAACAATCCTCGTTCTTGTTGGACGACGAGACGGGAGACTGTTTATGGATTCGCCGCGTATCTTGGCCTACATTACGGGACGGTGGACCAGGAGCTACTCCTTCGCAATGAGTATCTGGTTGCCGAAAACCGCATTCTCAGGGAGCAAATTAACGGCCGCTTGCTGCTGTTGACCGAGGCCCCGGCCAACGCGATTGCCGCCACCGCGAACCATTGCCTCATCGTTCCTCCATGGCGCGGTCCCCGCCCTGCAGGCGTCTAATCGTCGACGAACGCCGCGTTGCGGCCGGTGCCACGCTTCACGCAACGCGTTGCAAGGGTCCCTTCGCAGGTGCGAACAGCGCTTCCATCTCGCGTCGGATCTTGTACGCCGACATATTCTCGTCAATAGCGACGTCGGCCCAGGTCAGCGATTGTCCTTGCGGGACCGCGCGCATCAGCTTGACATTGTGCGCGAGCCCGAGCGGCAACCCACCTTCTTCGAGCGACTTCTGCGACGGCGACAACTTGCCCCAGACAGTGTATCCCCCTTCTCCGTCGAGCACTTCGCCGGGCTTCAAGTCGCGCTTCGCGGTGGCGACGACGTCCGCGTTAAAGCATGTGGCCGCACCGGTAGCTTCGCCGCGCAGACCCACCGAAGCCACCGAAATTCCGACCTCCAACCCGATCAAATGCCAGCGCTTGTACAGGCAAGCATAGCGGCCGCTGGGGTCGGTGCGAACCATATATTCGGTGAAGCAGTTGCGGATGTACTCGGTGTCGCCCTCGAACACGACGAACACGCCAAAGCGGATATCGTAAGGAATCGCGGTACCGTCGCGTTCCAGCGAAGAAATGACTTCGACCTGTCCCTTCTGGTAGAGCACCCCGCCTTCGGCGCGCGGACGGCACACCGACGGGATATCGTCGATCGACGCAGGCGGATACGTAAGCCCGTCGGGGGGCGCGACGAGCCCGGTCGCGTTGCACACCGCCGTGCACTCGATCGCCGGCTTGGACCCGTCCAGAAACGAGTTGAACATCTTGGGATTGAGCCCGCCCGCTCGCGCCTGCTCGGGCGTGAGACCGTAATGGCCCCAGACCGTATCGGGAGTCGATTGCGCAAAATGCGGCAGCCATTTGTGACCGCGACCGGCGGATACGACAGCGAAACCCGCGGCGCGCGCCCAATCGACCAAGTCGCAGATCAACGCCGGTTGATCGCCGTACGCGAGGCTATAGATGACACAAGCGTCGGCCGCTTTGCGCGCCAGCAACGGCCCGCAAAACGCATCGGCCTCGACCGTGACGTTGACTACGGACTTGCCGTTGCGAAACGCTGCAAGGCAATGATCGACTGCCGCAATCGGATTGCCCGTACATTCGACCACGATGTCGATCTGCGGATGCCGGACGAGCGCCTCCCAATCATCACCAACATGCGTGCTGCCATTCGCGATCGCGTCATCGAGCGAAGTTGCTTCATAGCGCGCGGGCTTCCAGCCGACGCGCGCAAGGTTGGTCTTCGCGCTGGCGGGTGCAAGGTCAGCGATCCCCGCGAGATGCACGCCCGGCGTCTTGGGCACCTGCGCGAGATACATCGCGCCGAACTTGCCGGCACCGATCAAGCCGACCCGCAGCGGCCTGCGCTGCGCCTCGCGTTCTTGAAGCTTTGCGTAAAGACTCATTGGGCGTGTTCCGTGGTCTTCGCATTCAACGAAAAGCGCGTGCGCCGGTCAGCGTGCCGCCACGTGAGCGCGTCGACTCCCGTTTCACCATTCAGGCGGCGAGCGGCGCAACCAACGCCTCCTCCGGCGTTCCATCCTTCCACGGCAGCGGTACGTCGTAGTCGCTGCGCAAACAGTCGTCGGGCAGGCAGCGTATCGGCGTGAAATCGCGATGCGCGATGTACTCCGGCCGCTTGAAGCGGCGGATGTGGTTGGAGACCGCGCAAAGACTCAGATACACGCTCGTCCGATTCCACGGAGAAAGATTGGAACTCGACGCATGCACCAGGCAGGAGTGGAAGAGAATCATCGACCCCGGCGCCCCCTTGGGCGCGACGATGCCGCCACGTTCGACGAGCTTCGCGATCGTTTCGTGGTTGATCGTCCAGAGCGGGTAGCTGGTGGTGGCCGTGTCGTGCCCAGCCTCGAGCATGCCTAGCTTGTGACTGCCCGGAATGAACATCAGCGGGCCGTTGAACTCATTGACCTCGTCCAGGAAAATCGCGACGTTCATTGCCCGGGGCTCCGGCATGTCATCGTCGTTCTTCCACGTGCCGTAGTCCTGGTGCCATTGCCAGACGTCGCCATCGAAGGCGGCCTTGCCGTTGATCTTGAACTGGTGCATGTAGACCGATTCGTCGAACATTTGCACGACGGGTTCGACCATGCGCGGATGACGCGCAAGCTTGGCGAATGGGTAGCTGTATAGGTGGGCGGCGAAATTGGTGCGCACCGCCTCGCTGCCCTTTTCGCGCACGTTTTCCGGGCGTCGCTGCGCGTATAGGCCCGGTACTTCGTCAACGAGGACCGCGATCTCGTCCGGCTGGAAATGGTTGGGGAAAAATAGGTAACCGTCGCGCTCGAAGGTTTCGATCTGATGTGGGGTTAGGTGCATGTCGCCTCCTGTCCGTGCGAAGGTTCGTCAGATGCCGATTCGGCTGTTTCGGCGCTTCGCGACTCCAATCCTACATCACGTTTCGACGCGAGGAAAATTTGAGATTCGCTTCTAGGGCGACGAGGGCGCCGACCAATGCACTTCGCTGCCGTGACTGCTACCCCCGGAGGGATTCGGCTCGCGGGTGTGCCGCAAAGAAACGCATCATTTCGTGCGCCGCGCTGGGCCCTTTTGGATCGACATAGCTGCCGCCGGCATTGCCGCCGGACCACGCATGTCCTGCCCCGTGAATCAGCCA
>JBPCLS010000153.1:0-10730 GCA_051003055.1 Casimicrobiaceae bacterium | reverse complement strand
GGCGTGCGGCATTTCGCCGAAGGCTTGGACGAGATCCTGGTCGTGGAAGAAAAACGCCAGGTCGTCGAATACCAGCTGAAGGAGCAGCTCTACAACTGGCGCGACGACGTGCGGCCGCGCGTCGTCGGCAAGTTTGACGAAAAGGGCGAATGGGTGCGTCCGCACGGCGATTGGCTGCTCCCCGCCGCGGGCGAGTTGACGCCCGCGATGATCGCGCGCGTGATCGCGACCCGAATCGAGCGCCTCGCACTCAGTCCGCGCACGCTGGAAAAAATTCGCCATCGCGTCGATTTCATCAACCAGAAAGAAGCCGCGCTCGCGCGACCGAAAATCAATCTGATGCGCGTGCCGTATTTTTGCTCCGGCTGTCCCCATAACACCTCGACCAAAGTGCCGGAAGGCAGCCGCGCAACCGCCGGCATCGGCTGCCACGTGATGGCGATCTGGATGGACCGCTCGACGAGCGAGTTCACGCATATGGGCGGCGAAGGCGTGCCATGGATCGGCCAGGCGCCATTTACCGATGAGAAGCACATCTTCGCCAATTTGGGCGATGGCACGTACTACCACAGCGGCATCCTCGCGATCCGCGCGGCGGTGGCCGCCAACGTCAACATTACGTACAAGATTCTCTACAACGACGCGGTCGCGATGACCGGCGGCCAACCGGTGGACGGTCCCATTTCGCCGGAACGGATCGCGCGCCAGGTCGCTGCCGAAGGTGTTGCGAAGATCGTCGTCGTCAGCGACGATCCGGAGCGCTACCCGGCCAACTACTTTCCCGCCGGCATACCGATTCATCATCGCGACGCGCTCGACGCCGTGCAGCGCGAGTTGCGCGAAGAGCAAGGTGTGACCGTGCTGCTCTACGACCAGACCTGTGCCGCGGAAAAGCGCCGCCGCAGAAAACGCGGCAAGTTAGAGGATCCCGCCAAGCGCGTCGTCATCAACGAGCTCGTCTGTGAAGGCTGCGGCGATTGTGGCGTGCAATCGAACTGCGTCTCGGTCGCGCCGGTGGAAACCGAGTTCGGGCGCAAGCGCACGATCGACCAATCGTCGTGCAACAAGGACTATTCCTGCATCAAGGGTTTCTGCCCATCGTTCGTGACGGTCGAAGGCGGCAGCCTGCGCAAGCCCAAAAAGGCGGAGGGCGAGGACTTCTCGCAACTGCCGCTGCCTGTATGCCCGACGACCGAGCAACCGTACGGCGTACTGGTCACCGGCATCGGCGGCACGGGTGTCGTCACCATCGGCGCCCTGCTCGGCATGGCCGCGCACCTCGAAGGCAAGGGCTGCAGCGTGCTGGACATGACCGGTCTCGCGCAAAAGAACGGCGCGGTCGTCTCGCATGTGCGCATCGCCGATACGCCGGACGCTTTGTACGCAACGCGCATCGCCGCGGGTGAGGCGAGGCTCGTCCTGGCCTGCGACATTTTGACCGGCGTGGGTGACGAAGCGCTGGCGAAAATGCAGCAAGGCGTGACCCGCGCGCTAGTCAATACGGCGCTCGTCATGCCCGCTCAGTTCACACGCGAACCCGACCTGCGCTTTCCGACCGGCTCGATGGAGCAGGAAATCAAGGACGCCGTCGCGCCGGGCGATGCCGAATTTTTGGACGCGACCAAGCTCGCCACCGGGCTCATGGGCGACTCGATTGCGACCAATCTGTTCATGGTCGGCTACGCGTTCCAGCGCGGGCTCATTCCCATCGGAGAGCCGGCAATTCTGCGCGCGATCGAATTGAACGGCACGGCGATCGAGTCGAACAAACAAAGTTTCAACTGGGGCCGGCTCGCCGCCGTCGACCCGGCGCGGGTGGTGGCGGCCGCGATTCCGCAGGCAGCCAAGCCCGACTCGCAGCGCCTGTCACAATCGCTGGAAGAAATAATCGACCGGCGCGTCACGTTTTTAACCGACTATCAGGACGCCGCGTACGCAAAACGCTACTCGGATCTCGTCGCGCAGGTGCGCGCCGCCGAAGCCCGGGTCATGCCCGGAATCACCGAATTGACCGAAGCCGCCGCGCGCTATTACTTCAAGCTGCTGGCGATCAAGGACGAGTACGAAGTCGCGCGCCTTTATGCCGAATCCGGTTTCGCACAACGCGTCGCCGCGCAGTTCGAGGGCGACTACAAGCTCACCTTTCATCTCGCCCCACCCGTGTTCAACAAGCCCGATCAGGTCACCGGCGTGCCCAGGAAGACGACGTATGGACCGTGGATGCTCAAAGCGTTCGGGCTGCTGGCGAAGATGCGCCGGTTCCGCGGTTCGGCGTTCGACATCTTCGGTCGCACCGCCGAGCGCAAGATGGAGCGTGCGCTGGTTGGCGAATACGAGGCGATCATCAATGAGATCATGGCGCAGCTGACACCGCTGAATCACGCCGTTGCCGTCGACTTGGCGTCGGTTCCCGAGTACATCCGCGGGTACGGTCATGTGAAAGCGGCGCATCGCAAAACCGCGAAGACGCGCGAGGCGGCACTGCTTGCGCAATTCCGCTCGCCGCAACCAGCGCCGGCGCCGCAGGCGATTACCATCGCCGCTTGATTCGCGGTTACAACCTCGCTCATCGCGTGTCACGCGCAGCCACGTGACTCGCACCAGCCGTGTCCGACAAGCCGCCGACGCCCCACGCGCTGTTCGACCTGACCGGCCGCGTCGCGCTCGTCACCGGCGCCTTTCGCGGACTGGGGTTCGCGATTGCCCAGGGGTTGGCGCAAGCCGGTGCGAGCGTGGTGCTGAACGGACGCAAGCCAGAAGCCTTGCGCGACGCCGCGCAACGCCTGACCGACGCCGGACGGAGCGCGAGCTACGCAGCGTTCGACTTGACCGATCGCGACGCGATCAAAGAGGGTGTTGCAGCCGCGATCGCCGAGCATGGCGTGTTCGATATTCTGGTCAACAACGCCGGCATACAACGACGCGGCGCGTTCGCGGATTTTTCGGCGAAGGATTGGGACGACATCATCGCGGCTAACCTCACCGCGCCATTTCTGGTGTCGCAAGCGGTACTGCCGGGGATGATCGCGAAGCAGCGCGGCAAGATCATTCACGTGTCGTCGCTGATGAGCGAGCTCGCGCGACCGAGCGTCGTACCGTACACGGCGGCGAAAGGTGGCGTGCGGCAACTGACGCGCGGCATGGCGGTCGAATTGGCGCCGCATGGCATCCAGGTCAATGCCATCGCACCGGGTTATTTTGCGACCGAAATGAATCGCGCCTTGCTCGACAACGTCGAGTTCAACGCATGGGTCTGCCAGCGCACGCCGGCGGGGCGCTGGGGACAGCCCGACGAACTCGCCGGCCTCGCGGTGTTCTTGGCCTCCTCCGCGTCCGACTACATGACCGGGCAGACGCTCTTCATCGATGGCGGCATGAGTGTCGCGTTGTAAGCTCAAAGCCTAGAAGCGCCGTACGCCGAGCCGATGACCTGCGCGGCAATCACTTGTCGTAAATCTGCAACATTCGCTTCGCTATTCGCCCTCGTCATAATTGGGGATAACCGGTGAATAGTTCGGGTAAAGATAGTGGATAGCTCGCGCTCGGCGCTGCATCGCGCTGTTTTTCTTACCCTTTTTTCACCCCCTTCCTGTGCATCAAATAACGCTTGCGGGCGACGGCCCGACCTACTATGCTTGGTGTTGACTAGCCAATAGAACACAAGATGTAGTAGATTTCGCCCTAGGGTCTATTCTGGGGAAATCGGTGTCGGAGGCGCCTCTAGCGCACGCGCGCAGGAGCCCGCCCGAGAGCCCGCGAGCCGGAATGCACTGCGTCACGTGCATGGGCCAATACACGCATTGAGCGCGAGACACGTGCTCGAGACCGAGCACAACAACAAGATTGGCAGTCGGGAGGAAGAACCTATGCAGATGGTCGTCGCTCCAACCCAAAACGCATCTTCCGCACCTCCTCGGGATTTGATCGTGGGCGAGCCAGGCAGTCCGGCGGCAAGCGGGGACACCCGCTTCGCGCAGTACAAGGTGATCCGTCGCAACGGCTCGGTGGTGGCGTTCGAGCCGTCGAAGATCACGATCGCGATGACCAAGGCGTTCCTCGCGATCAATGGCGGCCAAGGCGCGGCGTCGGCGCGCGTCCGCGATGAGGTGACGAAGCTGACCGAGGCGGTTGTCGCCGCGTTGCTGAAGCGCAAGCCGGACGGCGGTGCGATCCACATCGAGGAAATCCAGGACCAGGTGGAGCTCGCGTTGATGCGCGGCGGAGAACACGAGGTCGCGCGCGCCTACGTGCTGTATCGCGAGAAGCGCTCGCAGGAACGCGCGCAACAGAAAAGCAAAAGCACCGGAAAACCCGCCGACGTCACGCTCACGGTAACCGATAAAGGCGTTGCCAAGCCGCTCGATCTCGCGCGACTGACGACGCTTGTCAAGACGTCCTGCGCCGGCTTGGCCGATGTCGAGCCCGAGCGCATCTTGAAGGCGACGCTCAAGGATCTCTACGACGGCGTTCCGGTCGAAGAAGTGCGCAAGGGCGTGGTGCTCTCTGCCCGCGCACTGATTGAAAAAGATCCCGCGTATTCGTATGTGACGGCGCGCCTGCTGCTGGACGCGCTGCGCTTCGAAGCGCTGGGCGAGGAAGCGACGCACGCCGACATGACCACCCGGTACGCCGAGTACCTTCCGCGGTGTGTGAAGCACGGCGTCAAGATCGGCCTGTTGAACGACGCCCTCCTCCAGTACGACATGAAAGAACTTGGCGCAGCGCTCAAACCCGAGCGCGACCTGCAATTCGGCTACCTTGGGCTGCAGACGCTCTACGACCGGTATTTCCTGGTGGACCAGTACGCGCAGTACCAAAATGCGGGGCGCCGCTTCGAGTTGCCGCAGTGCTTCTTCATGCGCGTGGCCATGGGCCTGGCGTTGAACGAAGTCCGCCGCGAAGCACGCGCCATTGAGTTCTACAACGTGCTCTCGACGTTCGATTTCATGAGTTCCACCCCCACGCTGTTCAATGCGGGGACGCATCGCTCGCAATTGTCGTCGTGCTACCTGACCACAGTGTCGGATGATCTGGACGGTATCTACGAAGCGATCAAAGATAACGCGCTGCTCTCCAAGTTTGCCGGTGGCTTGGGCAACGACTGGACCAACGTGCGCGCCATGGGCTCGCACATCAAAGGCACCAACGGCAAATCGCAAGGTGTTGTGCCGTTCTTGAAGGTCGTCAATGACACCGCGGTCGCCGTGAATCAGGGGGGCAAGCGCAAAGGGGCGGTGTGCACGTACCTCGAGACGTGGCATTTGGACATCGAAGAGTTCCTGGAGCTGCGCAAGAACACGGGCGATGACCGCCGCCGCACGCACGACATGAACACCGCGAACTGGATCCCGGACCTCTTCATGAGGCGCGTGATGGAAGGAGGCGAGTGGACGCTCTTTTCCCCCTCCGACGTGCCCGACCTGCACGATAAATGGGGCCGTGCGTTCGAGGAATCGTACGTGCGCCACGAAGCCAAAGCGGCGCGCGGCGAGCTCAAGCTCTTCAAGAAGCTTCCTGCGTTGCAGTTGTGGCGGAAGATGCTGTCGATGCTGTTCGAGACCGGGCATCCCTGGATCACGTTCAAGGACGCCTGCAACGTGCGCTCGCCGCAGCAGCACGTCGGCGCCGTGCACAGCTCGAACCTGTGCACCGAGATCACGCTCAACACGAGCGAGACCGAGATCGCCGTGTGCAATCTGGGCTCGGTTAACCTGCTCGCGCATATGAAGCGCGTGGACGGGGGCGCCTCCTCAGTTGCCACCTACGAGCTCGACCACGAAAAACTGCAGCGCACGATCACCACCGCCATGCGGATGCTCGACAACGTCATCGACATCAACTACTACGCAGTCGCCAAGGCGCGCAACTCGAACTTGAAGCACCGGCCGGTCGGCTTGGGGATCATGGGCTTTCAGGACTGCCTGCACTTGAACCGCACGCCGTATGCGTCGCAAGCGGCCATCGAGTTCGCCGATCGTTCGATGGAAGCCGTCTGCTACTACGCGTACTGGGCATCGACCGAGCTTGCGCAGGAGCGCGGCCGTTATTCGTCGTACGCGGGCAGCCTGTGGGACCGCGGCATCCTGCCGCAGGATTCATTGCAGCTCCTGCGCATTGAGCGCGTCGGCTACGTCGACGTCGACGACTCGTCGACGATGGATTGGTCTACGTTGCGCGCGCGCGTCAAGGAACACGGGATGCGCAATTCGAACTGCGTGGCAATCGCTCCGACGGCGACGATCTCCAACATCATCGGCGTGGCCGCGTCGATCGAGCCCGAGTACCAGAACATCTACGTGAAGTCGAACCTCTCGGGCGAATTCACCGTCGTCAACGAGCAGCTTGTGCGCGATCTCAAGGAATGCAAGCTGTGGGACGAGGTGATGGTGTCCGACCTCAAGTATTTCGATGGCTCACTTGCGAAGATCGACCGCGTCCCCGCGGAGATGCGCGAGCTCTACGCAACGGCGTTCGAAGTCGAAACGAACTGGATCGTCGAGGCCGGCGCGCGGCGCCAGAAATGGATCGACCAGGCGCAGAGCTTGAATATCTACATGGCCGGCGCGTCGGGCAAGAAGTTGGATGAGACGTACAAGCTCGCGTGGGTGCGCGGACTCAAGACCACGTACTACCTGCGTACCTTGGCCGCGACGTCGGCGGAGAAATCGACCGGGCGCGGCGGAGAGTTGAACGCGGTGTCCTCCTCAGGCGGAGTCGGCGGCGGCATGGCAGCGAAGGCGGCTAGTGGCAGAGCCGGCGCGGCACCGGCCCCGGAGAAATTTTGTGTGATCGCCGACCCGACGTGCGAGTCGTGCCAATGACCACGACCAGGCGTTCATTCGCGTTGGACGGGAACGAGGCGGCGCGAGAGTTGCGGGACATCACCCGTATCGGGGCGGTATGGGGGGTTCCCCCTGACGAAGTTGATCCTACGCATGACTTCCCCGGCAACGCTGCACGCAATGCAACGACGCAGGAACTATTGCTGATAAGAGGTGCGCCAGACGAAATTCGGTGAACCGTTTGCGCGACAGCGAACGAGCGCCTGGAAGTCGCAAAGGGTGCCACGCGGTGCAAACGGGACTTGAAACGACCCCACAAAACGACCCATGTAACCCAGACAGGACGCGATTTTTCGCGGCAAGGGACGGATAAGGGCCAGCGGTACCGAAGGGCCGGCAGGAAGCTTGTAGCCGGCCCCGGGTCGGGCGATGGGAAAACCAGCGCCGATCCGAGAGTAACGGCATTGCTCTCCGGCGGCGCGCGTGCGCTGTTGCGCGCCGACTTTTTCCGGAGACATTTTGGGCACTTTAGCTTTTCGTCCACTGGCGCGAAAGGACACCTTACGTTGGCCCGCTATGAGCACGCACCCCGGCACGTGATTGAGGCGCGGTATCTCGGTGATTACAAGGTTTGGCTCGAATTCAACGATGGCCGCAAAGGTGTCGTCGACCTCGCCGATGAGTTGCACGGCGAGACCCACACGCCGCTGCGCAACCGCGAAATGTTCGCCTGCTTTTATCTGGACTATGGGCTCGCGTCGATCGCCTGGCTCGACGGCGCCGATTTCGCCCCGGAATTCTTGTACGAGCGGCTGAAGGCGATGAACTAGCGCTGTGCGGATGCTGGTCAAGGGATTGCGGTAAGGACTTCCGATTGCGCCGCATCGCCCCATATAAGAGGACGCTGAGGAGATACGACATGCTGACTTTCGACGACGAATTCGCGACCGCGCTGGCGCAACCGCGCCGCGCATCCCGCACGCCCGAGACGCTCCGCAGCCACTCGTTTGGCAACGTCATGGGCAGCGTCCTCGCACCTAAGTTGTCAACTGAGGTGTCAACTAAGTTGACGCCCGGCGACCCGGTGCACGACCTCGACGTGGAGAAAGCGGCGATGCCCGACAACTTCCATCGCGTCCGGATCGAAGACAAGCGCGTCATCAACGGCTCGGCCGACGTCAACCAGCTCGTCCCGTTCAAGTACCGCTGGGCGTGGGACAAGTACCTCGCTGGCTGCGCCAACCACTGGATGCCGCAAGAGATCAACATGCAGCGCGACATCGAGCTGTGGAAGAACCCCAATGGCTTGACCGACGACGAGCGATTGATCGTCAAGCGCAACCTCGGTTTCTTCGTCACCGCCGATTCGCTTGCCGCCAACAACATCGTGCTGGGTACCTATCGGCACATCTCCGCGCCCGAGTGCCGCCAGTACCTGCTGCGGCAGGCGTTCGAAGAGGCGATCCACACCCACGCGTACCAGTACATCGTCGAGAGCTTGGGCCTCGACGAAAGTGAAATCTTCAACGCGTATCATGAAATCAAGTCGATTCGCGACAAGGATTTGTTCCTGCTGCCGTTCATCGAAACGCTGACCGATCCGGCGTTCAAGACCGGCACGCCGGAAGCGGATCAAGCACTGCTTAAGAGCCTGATCGTCTTCTCCTGCATCATGGAGGGGCTCTTCTTCTACGTCGGCTTTGTGCAGATCCTGGCGATGGGCCGCCAAAACAAGATGACCGGCGCCTCCGAGCAGTATCAGTACATCCTGCGCGACGAATCGATGCACTGCAGTTTCGGCATCGACTTGGTCAACACCATCAAGATGGAAAACCCGCATCTCTGGACCAACGAGTTCAAGGCCGAAATCGCCGAGTTGATGAAAAAGGGCGTGGAGCTCGAGTATCGCTACGCCGAGGACACGATGCCGCGCGGCGTGCTGGGCTTGAACGCGCCGATGTTCAAGGAGTACCTGCGCTTCATTGCCAATCGCCGCTGCCAGCAGATCGGACTCGATCCGCTATTCGAGAAGGCGGACAACCCGTTCCCGTGGATGGCGGAGATGATCGATTTGAACAAGGAGAAGAATTTCTTCGAGACGCGGGTGACTGAGTACCAGACCGGGGGGGCGTTGAGCTGGGATTGACTTCCTTGTTACAGAACTGGCCGTCTGCTTCGTGCCTATCGATGTAGAGGCGTACACAAGCGGGTCACAGCGGGCGCGAGTCCTGACCGAGTCTTGGATCGCCAATAACGGCTATTGTCCGCAGTGCGGGTGTACTCTTGAAAGAGCACCCAATAACGCTCGCGCCCACGATTTCTCGTGCGCAACTTGCTCGCAAAAGTTCGAGCTCAAGAGCAAACGTGGCACATTTGGTCCAACGCTACCGGACGGGGCGTATGCGGCCATGATAGGCGCGATTCGGTCCTCGCTGGCGCCAAACTTCTTTCTCCTCTCTTACCAACTTCCATTTGCAATCGACCAGCTATTCATTCTGCCGCGTCGATTCATAGTAGAACCGATCGTTATCAAGCGACCACCCCTGGGTCCACATGCAAGGCGCGCAGGCTGGATCGGTTGCAACATAAATCTTTCGCTTGTGCCAAGATCGGCGTGGGTACCCTATATCGAGGCTGGAGTTGCGCAACCCCGCGACGCCGTATTTGCAGCCTGGCAGAAAACAATTGCTTTTGAGAGTATTGCGGACAGTGGCGAACGAGGGTGGCTCGCTGTAACGCTTGCATTAGTGGAAAAGCTGCGGCGACCGGCTTTTTGCCTCGCGGACCTCTATCAATTCGAACCGCTCCTTAGTACCTTGTTTCCTCGAAACCATCACATCAGGCCAAAGCTTCGACAGCAGTTGCAGCGGCTGCGGGACATGGGATTGCTCCAATTCTTGGGACGCGGCCAATATCTCTTGAGTGGAAACTAACAAGGAGCCCATTGAAATGAATTTCAAATCGTCGCAAACACGGCCCGCACGAGTTGTAATCGAAATCAGCGGCGGCAACCTGCAGGCGGTGTTTTCCAGTATGCCGATCGAGATCGTTGTAGTCGATCACGACAACATTGAAGCCGGCGATCCAGGAATTGATCAGCTTTGCTTCGCGGGCGGTGCGTTGGTTAGCAGGTTCATGACGAAAGACAATCTTGTATTCTAGAGAAGGCACACAGAAAAAGGGGCAGATAGTGCGCGAGGTCAAGCACGACTTTCACCCTAGAGGCGACCTGCCACTGACCAAGTTCATGGGGTCGTGTGCCCTCCTCTGCGGCATCTTCGCGACCATGGCGGCGGTCGGTTTCGCGCACGCGCAAGCCACCTATCCCGACAAGCCGATCCGCTTTGTCGTGCCCTTCCCTCCCGGCGGCGGCGCCGACAACCTGGCGCGCGCGATCGTCCCGAAGGCAGCGCAGATACTCGGCCAGCCGATCGTGATCGAGAACAAGCCGGGCGCGGGCGGCAACATCGGTGCGGCCGACGTCGCGCGCGCGGCACCGGATGGCTACACGCTGCTCCAAGGCACCAATGGCACGCATGGCATCAATCAGGCGCTCTACGCGAAGACCGGGTTCGATCCGGTCAAGGACTTCGTGCCGGTCGCGCGCTTTACCGTGATCCCGGCGATGCTGGTCGTGCACCCCAGCGTACCGGCGGCGAACGTCAAGGAACTGGTCGCATATATCAAGGCCAATCCGGGCAAGGTGTCGTTTGCCTCCGCCGGCAACGGCACGACGTCGCATCTTGCGGGTACCCTGTTCAAGAACCTCACGGGAACCGACATCGAACACATCCCGTACAAGGGCGGCGCAGCAGCGATGACGGGCATGCTTGCCGGCGACGTCCAGATGATGATCGAGCTGATGGTGAACGTGTACCCCAATGCCAAGGCGGGCAAGTTGAAAGGGCTGGCGGTGACGACCAAGCAACGTGTCTCGACGGCGCCGGA
>JBPCLS010000152.1:0-15999 GCA_051003055.1 Casimicrobiaceae bacterium | reverse complement strand
TCGTCGGGGTTCGCTTCCTGCCACGTCGCCGTGATTCCGGCGAACGCGATGCGTGCAGGTGGCAACGCCAGCAGCGCGAACAGTTGGGCGAGCTCCGCTTGCGCCGCTGGCGGCAAACCGGCGATCGCTGCGTCGATGTGCGTCAACGTTTCTGCCGTGGCCGCAGTGCGCTCGCCGACCGCTGTCGGCAGCGCGCCGGCGAGCAGCACCGGCACGATCGCCGTCATGATCGCTTCGCCGTCGGCGTCGAGTGCGCGTCGTGCCGCTGCCGTTGCGCGAGAGTGCGGACGTTGCAGCCAGCGCGCCACAACGAGTGCGGCGGTACCCGCGAGACCGGCGGCAATAAACGTACGACGGGAAATCATCGGCAAAATCCTTGGTGAACCCTTGGCAATGAGAACGCCGGCGCCCCCTGGCCGCGACGCTCGCGAGAGAATATCCTCTACAACGTAGAGTGAACAATCTAATGCGGCCCGGCGCGCAACCTGCGCACGATGCATCGGCTAGACTTCCAGCATTCGATACCAAGCTGCCGCGAATTTCGCGTGTCTTCGAGCGCATCCCCCTCCGCCGCCCAAGCTGCGTTAATCCGCGAGCTCGCTCGCGTGCACCGGCTGCACGGCGAACGCGCGGCCAATCCGATTCTCGCCGGCGCGCTCGACCGGCTCGCTCTGTGGCAGGGACGGCGGCTACGAGGCACGTACACGGATCTGGCGGCTGATCCTCGCTATGCCGGTGCCATCGCGTATTTTCAGAACGATCTATACGGGCCGACCGATAACAGCCGGCGCGACCACGATCTTGCGCGTGTCGTGCCGATCATGGTACGCATACTGCCTGAAGCCGTCGTGGGCACGGTGGCGCATGCGATGGAATTGAGCGCGCTGTCGCAGGAACTCGATCGCGCGCTGCTTTCGCGGTTGCCGCGCACAGCACAATTTACCGTCGCGGAATATTGCAAGGCGTACCGCCGCGCCGCCAACTTTCCGCTGCGGCGTCGCCAGATCGAGCTGATTGTCGACGTCGGCGCCGCGCTCGACCGTCACGTCGACAAGCCGCTGGTCCGCGCGGCGTTGTCGATGATGCGGCAGCCCGCGCGGCTCGCAGGGCTCGCACCCCTACAGAATTTCCTGGAACGCGGCTTCGCGGCCTTTCGCGCTATGCACGGTGCCGCTGACTTTCTCCGCATCATCAACGAGCGGGAGACGGGGATTCTGGAGGTAATCGCCGGCGGTGCTCTGGCGCCGTTTCCGGACCCGCTCGCAAGCCCGCTGTCCGGGCCGGCGCCGTCGTCCGGTAGTCGCTAGAAACCTCACCCCCTGCCGACAAGACGGTCGAGCTGCGCGATGATTTCCCGCTCGATCGTCCCTTTGAGCGGCGTCAGCAACAGCCCAAGCCGCACGTCGAGCGTGATCTTGTCGCGGGCGACCAGCAACTGCCCGGAGACCCCGGGACGCTCGAAATCAATGCGATTGCCTTCCCACGCATAGTCGAGATCGAAGCGCTTTTGCAGATCGCTGGCGATCTTCTCGGCGACTCCTTTCGCTTTTTTAAGCGAAAGCGCATGGTGTTTCGCGATCGAAATCGTGGCCATCAGGAAATCCTCGTTCAGGCCCTGGCAGTATAGCCAGCGCGTCACTCTTGTCTTCTGCTGATTGCCTCCCAAAGCCGCTGGAACAAATTCGAACAAACGTTTAAACTAAACAGTCTTTACGGTTGGGACAACCGAGTACGGGGGTACATCTTGCGAAGCTATTTGCGTAAATCGGCTGGTGCAGGTCCGGGTGTGAGAGCGAGGGTTGTTCCCTCCATCATTGTCGGCAATGTCGCGGTGACCAAGGTTCGCATTCTCGATGCGGCCGAGGCGCGTTTCATGGAGCACGGCTTTGAAGCGACCAGCTTGCGGGAAATCACCGCTGCAGCGGAGGTGAACCTCGCTGCCGTCAATTACCACTTCGGCACCAAGGAAGAACTGTTTCAATCGGTATTGACGCGCCGTCTCGACCCGATGAATCAGCAGCGCGTCGAACTTCTAAGCCGTCTCGAGGCCGAGGCGGCGCCGCACCCGCTGTCCTGCGACAAGATTCTGACGGCGCTGCTGATCCCACCGCTCAGGCTGGCGCGCGATCCCGCACGCGGCGGCAAAGATTTTCTGCGTCTCCTGGGGCGGGCGTATGCGGATCCCGCGCCGTTCATTCGCCGTTTTCTGTCCGACCAGTACGCGCCGATGATCGCGCGCTTCAAGGCGGCGTTTGGACGAGCGCTGCCCCAATTGCCCAAGCGCGAGCTCTCGTGGCGGCTGCACTTCATCATGGGCGCACTGTCGTATACGTTGGCCGGAACCGACGCACTCAAGCTGATCGCCGAACTCAATCCGCGCGAATCGGACAACGACGAAATCCTGTTGCGCCGTCTCGCGCCGTTTCTGTTGGCCGGTTTGCAAGCGCCGCTACTCGATGTAAGCGAAGTGACGCGCGAACTGGACGGCGAGTGAGCGCGGCGGGCGAAGCCAAGGCCCGAGAGGGCCCGTCGCAGCGCGACCGAGCAAAGCCCGACAACTCAACGCAACACATCCCGCCGACCCAGCGTGGAGGGCGCAAATGAGCGCGTTGCTTACCTTCATATTCGTCGTCGCCGTCGGCGTTGCCGTATCGCTCGCATTGCCCGGCGTCCGCCGGCGGCTCATCAGCGATCGCGTACTGTCGGCGTTTCGCCGCCTCATGCCGCCGATGTCGCAAACCGAGCGGGATGCACTCGACGCGGGCACCGTATGGTGGGATGGCGAACTTTTTTCCGGCCGTCCCGATTGGGACAAGCTCCTCGCAACGCCGGCGCCAACCTTGACGGCGGAAGAGCAGCGCTTTCTCGACGAGGACGTTGAAGCGCTGTGCGCGATGGTGACCGAATGGGAGACAACGAACGTCTATGGCGACTTGCCGCCACGGGTGTGGCAGTTCATCAAAGATCGCGGCTTTCTCGGGATGATCATTCCGAAAGAATTCGGCGGTCTCGGTTTTTCTGCGTTCGCGCATTCGCAAGTGATCACCAAGCTCTCTACTCGCTCCAGTACGGTGGCTGTGACGGTTCTCGTGCCGAATTCGCTGGGACCGGGCGAGCTCTTGCTCAACTATGGCACCGACGAGCAAAAGCGCTTCTACCTCCCTCGGCTCGCCCGCGGCGTCGACGTGCCGTGCTTCGCGTTGACCAATCCAAACGCCGGTTCGGATGCCGCGTCGATTCCGGATTTCGGCATCGTCTGTCACGGCGAGCACGAAGGGCGACGAGTCGTCGGCCTGCGTCTCACGTGGGACAAGCGCTACATCACCCTCGGTCCCGTGGCGACACTGCTCGGTCTTGCGTTTCGCGCGTTCGATCCCGACCATCTGCTTGGCGACGAGGAAGACCTGGGCATTACCTGCGCGCTGATACCGGCGACGCACCCCGGCGTGATCATCGGTCGCCGGCACATGCCGTTGAA
Organism: Casimicrobiaceae bacterium; assembly: GCA_051003055.1. Classification (GTDB taxonomy): domain Bacteria; phylum Pseudomonadota; class Gammaproteobacteria; order Burkholderiales; family Casimicrobiaceae; genus VBCG01. The sequence goes on along the minus strand of JBPCLS010000152.1, from coordinate 12,521 downwards.
TGCGGCATTCCAGAACGGCCCGAATTCCGGTTGCGGCGTCTTCATTCCGCTCGACTGGGTGATTGGCGGGCAGCCGATGATTGGCCGGGGCTGGCGGATGCTGATGGAGTGCCTGGCCGCGGGGCGAGGGATTTCGTTGCCGTCGTCCAACACCGGAACGGCGAAGCTCGTCGTGCGCACCACCGGCGGTTACGCACGCGTGCGCACGCAATTCAAAACGCCGATCGGCAGGTTCGAAGGCATCGAGGAACCGCTCGCGCGGATGGGCGGCAATCTGTACGTGATGGACGCGACGCGGATCCTCACGGCCGCGGCCATCGACCTGGGCGAGAAGCCCGCGGTATTGTCCAGCATCGCCAAGCTGCATTTGACCGAGCGCAATCGCGAGATCATCAACGATGCAATGGACATCGCGGGAGGCAAGGGCATTTGTCTGGGTCCAGCGAATTTCCTCGGCAGCGCGTACATGCAAATGCCAGTGTCGATCACCGTGGAAGGCGCGAACATCCTGACGCGCAGCCTGATTGTTTTCGGGCAGGGCGCGATTCGCTGTCACCCCTACGTTCTGCGGGAAATCGACGCGGCGCGCGAGCCTGACCGCGTCAAGGCTTCCGTCGCGTTCGACGCGGCGCTATTCGGCCACGTCCGGTTCACGCTTGCCAATTTCGCGCGCACGCTGGTGATGGGCGTGACGGGCTCGCGCTTTGTCGGCGTACCCGACGCCGTCGCTCCGGAAACCCGGCGCTATTATCAGCAATTGACGCGTTGCTCCGCCGCATTGGCCTTTCTGACCGACATCTCGATGGCGACGATGGGCGGCGCGTTGAAGCGCAAGGAGAAACTGTCCGCACGGTTCGGCGACATTCTTTCGATGCTGTATTTATCCTCGGCAACGCTGAAGCGCTATGAGTCGGAAAACCGGCAGGCCGCCGACGCGCCGCTCTTGCACTGGGCGATCCGGGACGCCATGTTCAAGGCGCAGACCGCGTTCGAAGGCGTGATTGCGAATTTTCCCAACCGCGTTACCGCGGCGTTATTGCGGTGGATCGTGTTTCCGCTCGGCCGGCCCCATGTCGCGCCATCGGACCGACTGGGGCACGAAGTCGCGCGGCTCTTAATCGCGCCGTCCGCAACGCGGGACCGGCTGACTGCGGGTATGTTCTTCGCTCAGGACGCGGACGACCCCGTCGCCGCCATCGAGCGTGCGTTGACGGCAACGATTGCCGCGGAACCGGTCGAGGCAAAGCTTAACGTGGCGATCAAAGAGGGGCGGTTTGCCGGCAAGGTGGCGCCGGGCGCCGGGATCGAAGTCATTGCGGAACGTGCGATTGCGGTGGGCGTCATCACCGAGGAGGAGAGGCAGAGCCTCGTCGCGCAACGTGCGCTCGTTGGACAAGTCATCCGCGTCGATGATTTTGACCAGGACTTGGGAGCGTCGTTGCAGAGACCCTCAAGCGAAACTGCGCCGCCCGTGTTGCCAAAAGTCAAGCATCGCGCGGCGGCGTGACCATGCGCGAACCGATTTACATCATCGACGGCGCGCGTACGCCGTTTTTGAAGGCACGCAACCGGCCCGGACCATTCTCTGCGTCGGATCTCGCCACCGACGCCGCCCGGGCGTTGTTGCTCCGGCAGACGTTCGCACCGGCGCAGTTGGACGAGGTCATCTTGGGGTGCGCCGCGCCGTCGCCGGACGAAGTGAACATCGGCCGCGTGGCGGCATTGCGCATGGGCTGCGGGCACAAGGTGCCTGCGTGGACCGTGATGCGCAACTGTGCGTCCGGCATGCAGGCGTTGGACTCGGCTATCGCCAACATCCGCGTCGGGCGGTCGAGCCTCGTTCTGGCCGGCGGCGTCGATGCGCTGTCGCGCGTACCGCTCTTGTTCTCCGACGTCATGGTAATGTGGCTCGCGAATTGGTACGCGGCCAAATCGTTCAGGCAGCGCGCGGCGTTACTCACGCAGTTCCGGCCTTCCTACCTGGCGCCGGTGATCGGTCTGATTAAGGGCGTGACCGATCCCAACGTCGGATTGCTGATGGGACAGACCGCTGAGAATCTCGCGTTTCGCTTTGCGATCACGCGCGAACAGATGGACGAATACGCGGCGCGCAGCCATCAGCGGACGCTGGCAGCGCAACGGGCCGGCTATTTCGACGGCGAGATCGTTCCCCTATTCGATCGTGCCGGCGAGCTCTATGCCGCCGACGATGGCGTGCGCGACGATTCCACACAAGAGAATCTCGCCAAGCTGCGACCCTTCTTCGACAAGAAGTACGGCAACGTTACCGCGGGCAACAGCTCGCAGGTGACCGACGGTGCCGCGTGGCTCGTGCTCGCCTCCGAACGCGCCGTCACTGAGCACGAGCTCAAGCCGCAAGGGCGCATTGCGGATTCGCAGTGGGCCGCGCTCGACCCGGCGCAAATGGGTCTCGGTCCCGTGCATGCGGCAACGCCTATCCTCACGCGTAACAACCTTGGCTTGAACGATCTGGATGCATGGGAGATCAACGAAGCCTTTGCCGCGCAAGTCATCGCGTGCGAGCGCGCGTGGGCGAGTGATGATTTCTGCCGCGACGAGCTCGCGTTACCCGGTGCGCTGGGTCCGATCGACGAGTCGAAGCTGAACGTCGATGGCGGTGCGATCGCCATCGGCCATCCGGTGGGCGCCTCCGGCGCGCGGATCGTGTTGCATTTGTTGAATGTTCTGCGGCGCACCGGCGGCAAACGCGGCATGGCGACGATCTGCATCGGCGGCGGCCAAGGCGGCGCGATGCTCGTCGAACGGGTCTAGCTTTGCGCGAACCGCCGACACATTGGTCGCTTGCCCGTGACGACGCCGGCGTTGCCTGGCTCACGATCGATCGAGTTGGTGCGACGACGAACACGCTGTCGGCCGCGGTACTCGCCGAATTCAACACGCAACTTGATGAGCTCGACCACGCCCCCCCACGAGGCCTTGTCATTCGTTCCGGCAAAGCGAGCGGATTCATCGCCGGCGCCGACATCGACGAATTCGCTCAAGTCACGGACGAAGCGAGCGCGATCGCTTTGGTGAAGCGCGGCTGGGATGCCTTCGAACGTCTCGCGCTTCGCCCCTATCCGACCCTCGCGCTGATTCGCGGCTTTTGTCTGGGGGGAGGGCTGGAGTTGGCGCTTGCCTGCCGGTACCGGGTCGTCGTCGATGAGCCCGGCACCCGGCTCGCGTTGCCGGAAGTCTTGCTCGGCATCGTCCCCGCATGGGGCGGCATCAAACGGCTGCCGAAATTGGTCGGAGCGCCCGCGGCGCTGGATCTCATGCTGACGGGAAAGGCAATCGATGCGCGGCGCGCGAAAAAACTGGGACTCGCCGATGAGTGCGTGCCGCTGCGCATGATGGACAACACCGCGCGCGGAGTCTTGCTCGCCCGACCGCCGCCGCGCACGGTCCCCTTTCCCCTATCGCTGACTTTGCAACCGCTCGTCGGCGGTTTCGCCCGCAGTTTGGTTGCGGCGCAGGCGGAAAAAGCCGTCGCGAAACGTGCCCGTCGCGAACATTATCCCGCGCCCTACGCGATTCTCGAACTCTGGCGCAGGTACGACGGCGATGTATTGGCGGCACCTGCGTCTGACCCGGCATCGATTCCGTCGCTACTGCGCACTCCCACGGCGGCGAATCTGATTCGCGTGTTTCACTTGCAGGAACGGTTGAAGAGCATGGGCAAGGCGGGCACGTGGAACGCGGCGCATGTGCATGTGGTGGGTGCCGGTACGATGGGCGGCGACATCGCTGCGTGGTGCGCGCTGCGCGGATTGACGGTCACGTTGCAGGATCAGAATGCGGAGCGGCTCAAGCCGGCGATGAAGCGCGCCGCGAAATTGTTCGCCGACCGGCTGCGGGAGCCGCGCCGCGTGCGCGATGCGAGCGACCGGCTCATTCCCGACGCGGCCGACGACGGCGTCGCGCGCGCAGACATCATCATCGAGGCGATTTTCGAGAATGTCGAGGCGAAACGTTCGCTCTTCGCAGCGCTTGAACAAAAGGCGAGGCCGGAGGCACTGCTTGCGACCAATACATCGAGCATTCCGCTCGAAGAAATCGCCCAGACGCTCACCGATCCGTCGCGTCTCATCGGCGTGCATTTTTTCAATCCGGTCGCGAAAATGATGTTGGTCGAGATCGTAAGCGGACAGGCGACGCGCCCGGCGCTCGCGGCACAGGCGGCGGCTTTCGTGCGGCAGATCGACAAACTGCCGTTGCCGGTCAAAAGCGCGCCGGGGTTTCTGGTCAATCGGGTGCTGGCGCCGTACCTGATGACGGCGATGCGATGTGTCGACGAGGGCCTGACAGCCGAAACGGTTGACGAGGCAGCACTCGCCTTCGGGATGCCCATGGGGCCGCTCGAGCTCGCAGACACCGTGGGACTCGACATTTGCTTGGCCGTGGGGCGGATGCTCGGCTCGACCGACGCACCTCCGAAAAAACTGACCGAACTCGTCGACGCCGGAAATCTGGGTCGCAAAACGGGACAGGGCTTCTACCGGTGGATCGACGGCAAAGCGCAAAAAACCGCACCCGGCACGGCCCCGTCAGGACTGGCCGAGCGCCTGGTCTCGCCGTTCGTCGCGGAGGCAAAGGTTGCATTGGCTGAAGGCATTGTCGCGGATGCCGATCTAGTCGATGCGGGCGCCATTTTTGGAACCGGATTCGCGCCGTTTCGAGGCGGGCCGCTGCACTATGCCGCCACTGCGGCCTCGGCCGTCGGAACGAACGGCGCAGCGAACGCTTCTCGTGTAGGCTGATTGGAGCGTCGCGAAAGCGCGTGAAGCCCGCGCCATGAGCTCCCGTTACCTCAAAACCTAATGGCCCGTCGGTTCGGCACGACACGGCAAGGAGAAGGTCATGGAAAAAATCTGGCTCAAAGCCTATCCGAAAGGCGTTCCCGCGGAGATCGACGTCAACGCATACGCGTCGGTACGCGAGATCTTCGAGGAGAGTGTTGCCAAGTACGCGACGCGGCCGGCTTTTTCGTGCATGGGCAAGACCATCACGTTCTCCGAACTCGATACGCTCTCGTCGACTTTCGGCGCCTGGTTGCAGGGACTGGGCTGCAAGAAGGGGACGCGGGTCGCGCTGATGATGCCCAACATCCTGCAATACCCGATCTGCCTGTTCGGCACGCTGCGCGCGGGCTGCACGGTAGTCAACGTCAACCCGCTGTACACGGCGCGCGAGCTCGAGCACCAGCTCAAGGATTCCGGCGCGGAGGTGCTGGTGTGCGTCGAGAACTTCGCCAACACCGTGGCGCAGATCCTCGCAAAGACTAAGATTCGGGAGACCGTCGTCACGTCGATTGGCGAGTTCTTGGGGTTCAAGGGCGTGATCGTCGATCTCGTGCTCCGGCACGTGAAGAAAATGGTCCCGCCGTATTCGATTCAGGGCGCAATCAGGTTTTCCGACGCGTTGGCCGACGGGCGCAAGCGACCGCTCGAGCGGGTGCCGATCGGGCACGACGACATCGCGTTCCTGCAATACACGGGCGGCACCACCGGCGTGGCGAAGGGGGCGATGCTCCTCAATCGCAACATCGTGGCGAATGTGCTGCAGGCGAGTGCATGGGTGTCCCCCAGCCTCGACCCGAGTCAGCGCGAAGTCATCATCACGCCGCTGCCGATGTATCACATCTTTTCGCTCACGGCGAATTGCCTGGTGTACATGACTCTGGGCGGCGAGAACGTGCTTATTCCGAACCCGCGCGACATCCTCGGACTCATCAAGGAGATGGGCAAGCACAAATTCACCGCGTTTACCGGCGTCAATACCCTTTTCAACGCATTGGTCAACAATCCCGAGTTCGCAAAGCTCGACTTTTCCTCGTTGCGCATTACATTAGGCGGCGGCATGGCCGTGCAGGAAGTGGTGGCAAAAAAATGGAAGGAGATCACAGGTGTCGCGCTCATCGAGGCATACGGCTTAACCGAGACGTCTCCCGCCGCGACGATCAATCCGCTCGACCTGCCCGCGTTCAACGGCTCGATCGGCTTGCCGGTTCCTTCGACCGAGGTCATGCTCCGCGATGACACGGGCCACGCCGTGGCGCTGGGACAGCCGGGCGAGATTTGCATTCGCGGCCCGCAGGTCATGGCCGGCTACTGGCAACGCGACGACGAGACGCAAAGGGTTATCGACCGCGAAGGCTGGTTTGCCAGTGGTGACATCGGCGTGATGGACGAGCAGGGTTACGTCAAGATTGTCGATCGCAAGAAGGACATGATTCTGGTGTCGGGCTTTAATGTTTACCCAAACGAGATCGAAGGCGTCGTCGCCACGCATCCGGGGGTGCTCGAATGTGCGGCAGTCGGTGTGCCGGACCCGAAATCAGGCGAGGCGGTCAAGCTCTTCGTCGTGAAAAAGGACCCGAAATTGACCTCTGACGACGTCCTCAAGTTCTGCCGCGAACAGTTGACCAACTACAAATGCCCGCGCGACGTCGAATTTCGCAAGGAGTTGCCAAAGTCGAACGTCGGCAAGATCCTGCGGCGCGAGTTGCGCGACGAGGCACGGAGCATCCACAAGAATGCGGCGTAAGCGCGTGTATAGTTGCGACCGGCCGCATTCCGAGCCAGCTTGAACTTTGAAGATGGGGGAGAAGAAATGATGCGAATCGAGACTTTCGAACGAACGCGGATTGCGTCCGCGATCAGCGCGCTGGTGCTGGCGCTGGGGAGTGGTGGGGCGTTCGCCGCAGCATTCGCACTCCAGGAGCAACACGGCAGCGGTCTCGGCAACGCGTACGCGGGCGGCGCGGCGTCCGCCGAAGACGCGAGCACGATCTGGTCAAACCCCGCCGGCATGTCGCGGCTCGGGTCGACCCAGTTCGTGACCGCAGTGCATCTCATCACGCCTCGGATCAAATTCCGGAACGATGGCTCGCTTCCGGCAGCGGCGCAGCCATTGGGGAACAATGGCGGCGACGCAGGCAGCTTGAATGTCGTTCCGAACCTTTACGTTTCGGTACCGATCCGGGACCGCTTTGCCGTCGGTTTGGGAGTTGGCGCGCCGTTCGGGCTCGTCACCGAATACGGAGACGGCTGGATCGGTCGCTTCCAGGCATTGAAGTCCGAGATCAAGACGATCAACGTGAATCCGTCCGTGTCGTGGAAAATGAGCGATTCGGTGGCGATTGGCGCCGGCGTCAACTATCAACGGATCGACGCGACGCTGACGAACAGCGTCAATTATTCGGCCGGGCTCGCGCAGGCAGCACAACAGGCAGCGGCCGGCGGTTTGATTCCCGCGGCGCTCGTGCCAACCATCGCCGGAGCGACGGCAGGCCTCGAGGCACGCGCACAAGTCGATGGCGAGGACGACGCGTTCGGCTGGAACGTCGGCATTCTGGTCAATCTATCGCCGAACACACGGCTCGGCGCTTCCTACCGTTCGTCAATCGAATACGACGTTTCAGGCAATGTGAGCTTTGCGCGGCCCGCGCTTCCAACGCTTCCGGCGCCGCTAGCGCCAGTGGTCGCGCAGCTCGCAGCCGGCGTGAACGCGCAACTTGCCGATGGCGGCGTCAAAGCGGATCTCGAACTGCCCGATATCGCCAACGTATCGGTCTTCCATAAACTGAACGACCGCTGGGACTTCATGGGCGACGTGAAATGGACGCGCTGGTCGACGATCAAGGAATTGCGCTTCGTCCGCGCGAACGGCACGTTGCTGCAGGTGACGCCGCAGAATTTTGATGATGCCATTCGTGTTGCGGCCGGAGTCAACTACCATCACGACGACCGCTGGATGTTCCGCGGCGGCTTCGCGTACGACGAGACGCCGGTCAATTCGACCGATCGCACACCGCGCCTGCCGGACGAGAGCCGCGTCTGGTTTTCGGTAGGCACGCAATACAAGTTCTCGCCGCACCTGAAACTGGACGCCGGCTTCACCTATATCAAAGCTGACAAGGCGGATATCCAGCAAAACGCCGGCAGCACCGCCGCGAATGGTCTGATCAAAGGCCATTACGACGCCGATGTAACCATTCTATCGGGGCAGATCACTTACTCGTTCTAGCGCGCGCAGTCGCACCGTACGCGGTTGCTCCTGTCCGACGCCGCACCTGACCGGCCGTTGCGCTTGCCACGGCGCCCCCTGGGCGACATCCCGTGCAGGCGGACTTGAAGAAAGCGATGCTCGGCAACTGAGGTTCCCCTGATGCCTGATTTCTGGCCGTCGTGCGGCTATCGATTGTTGACGCAACGCGGCGACGGTCGGTTGGCGGTCACCGATGATTTTTTGCGCAGCTATCTGCTCCGACCCGAGCTCGCACCCGTCGCCGAATCCTGCGCGGCGGAGCTCACATTGCACAACGCGCTGCTGGCGCGTCCGCGCCAAACTGTCGCCCATGGTGATCTTGCGGTAATCGCCGATGCCGATGCGCGCGAGAATTATGGTATCTGGCTCCGCTTTCGCGAGAGGCTGCTTGCTGCCGATTCGCTCGAATCGGTGTACGCCGGCTTGTTCCAGGGCGACGGCGTCGGCGTACCGCCGCTGTTCGTGCATCAGTTGACGCAGATCTTGTTGCGGCACGTCCTGACCTCGGAGGCGGACCCGATGGAAGCCCGCGCTGCGGAAATGCTTTTCCGGACGCAAAAAATCGCCGTCATGGCGGATGGCGCGGTGATGGCCGCGGACGAGACGACAGTCGATCTGCTCGCCACCACCAGCGGCTTCGGATCGCTCGGCGAATTGTTGGCCCAGAACCAGACGCCCGCGCGCTCGGTCGATCTCGACGTGCTCGATGCCGACAACGCCGCGCAGTATTGGGAAGGCGACGAGCGCTTCGACTATTCCGTGAGCTTGAACCGCGGCCGCCCGGCGCTCGACTCTTTGACGCGCGTACTTGAGCGATGGGTCCGACATTTCCTCGCGATCGACGTCACGATCAAGCCGGAACGTGCCATCGCGGATGAACGCTGGGTATGGCACGTTGGGCTTGATTCCGAAGCGAGCGCGCTATTGAACGACCTGTACAATCAAGTCGACGTGGACGAGGAACGAATGGCACGGCTCCTGTGTCTGTTCCGTTTGGATTTCGTCAATAACGCGGACATGCGCCCCGCAATCGCCGGGCGCCCCGTGTATCTCGCCATGGCAATGGATCGTGATAATCGGCTGCGGCTGAAACCGCAAAATCTTCTGCTCAACTTGCCGCTAGCGCGGCTGCAATAGATCTTCGCCATGCCCCTTCCCCTGCGCAAAGTATGCGTTCTCGCCGTAGCGGCGGCCGCACTGGCGCATGTGCTGCCGGCGGGGCCGCAGGCGCTCGCGCAGACACCGGAGGTCGCGGCGCCTTCGAAAGCTGCAATGCCTGCGCCGGAGTTGCCCGCCAACCTCGAAGCGTTGGCGTGGCTTGCCGGCTGCTGGAGCGGTTCGGTCAATCGCCGCGAATTCCGCGAGCACTGGTTGCCGCTGCGGGGCGGGATGATGATTGGCGCCGGCCACACCGTGGTGCAAGGCAAGACGCAGGATTTCGAGTTTATTCGTCTGGAAACGCGGCCCGAAGGCGTGTTTTACGTCGCGCTGCCGTCCGGCCAAAAGGAGGCGGCGTTCAAGCTGACGGCGACGGCTACGGAGGAGAAAGACCAGATCTTCACGTTCACGAACAATGCGCACGATTTTCCGCAGCGCATCGTGTATCGCCGGGGTGGTGAAGGCTGGCTCTATGCGACGATCGACGGTCGTTTGAACGGCGAAGAGCGCAAGGTAATCTATCCAATGCGGCGAATCGACTGTCAATCGGGCGAATTCATTCGCAACTGAATGCGGACATAAAATGGACGCCGCGCGCACCTCTCCCGCGCTCGCCAACTTCGAGCGGATGCTCGCCTCGGGCAAGGACGGCGCGCTGCTGCGCTTCTCGCTGGGGAATGAATACGTAAAGGCCGGCGACGCCGCGCGCGCAGTCGAGCATTTGCGACGCGCGGTAGATTTCGACGGCGACTACACCGCGGCGTGGAAGCTGTTGGGACGAGCGCTCGCCGATTCGGGACGGCGCGACGAAGCGCTCGCGGCTTACCGATCCGGCATTGCGGTGGCGCAACGCAAGGGCGACAAGCAGGCGCAGAAGGAAATGCAGGTGTTCGCGCGCCGGCTCGAACAGCGGACTTGAGGCCGCGCCTCAAGGCGTGTTCACGCTGTTCACTCGGGTTGTTGCCTGCCGTTCCACCGAAATCGTGTTGCTTTGCTACCGATTTTTAAGGAAGCCTCTCCGGCCGAAAGTAGGTTTTCACTTTCGGCCGATTGCGGCCAAGCTCACGCCGCGATTCGCAAGCTCGTCGGCGCGCAAATTGCCCGCGTTGTCGGCGTGACCCTTGATCCAACGCCATGAAACGCGATGTTTCGCGACCACCGCATCGAGCTCGCGCCACAGCTCCGCGTTCTTGACCGGTTTGCGATCGGCGGTCTTCCAGCCGTTCCGTTTCCATACGTGAATCCACGATTCGATGCCGTTTTTCACGTACTGCGAATCGGTGTAGAGCACGACGTCGGCGTCGCCGCGCAACGTTTCCAGCGCGCGAATCACTGCCGTCAGTTCCATCCGGTTATTGGTCGTGCGGAGCTCGCCGCCGAAGATCTCGCGCTCCCGCTCTCTGCTAATCAGCAGCGCGCCCCAACCACCTGGGCCGGGGTTCCCTTTGCAGGCACCGTCGGTGTAAATAACGACCGGTCTCAACGCGGCAATTTCTTCTTGGTCGTCAGCCCTTCGCGCGCGCGGGAAGCGGGAGCCAGCGCTTTTCTGGTGCGCTCGCGCCGCTCCCACGCGGGGGTGAGCACACGCATGCCGAGGACCTTTTTGGTCGCCCGCAGAAAATACACGCCTCCGGCGATTGGCCACCAGCGATCACCCGCGGATTCGAAAAAACGAAAGCGGGCGAGCCAACGCTCGCGTGCGAGCGGTGGCACATAACCCTCGAGGCGGCCACCGACGACATCAAAGCCCAGCAAGGTCAGCCAGTCCTTCAACCGATACAACGCAATGAAATTGCCGTTCCATGGAGGGGTCTGCGAACGTCCGAAATAGCGTTTGGCGCCGAAGAGGGAGAACGGATTGAATCCCGCGATGGCAACCTGGCCTCCGGGGCGGGTCACGCGATAGACCTCCCGCAGCATCAAATGCGGATCGTCGGTGAATTCGAGCGCGTGCGGCAGAACGATCAAGTCGAGCGCGTTTCCGGCAAACGGCAAGCCGTGAGGATCGGCAATGAGATCGGCGGGAAGGTCGTAGTCGAGTGTCCAGCGCGACGCTATCCGGCTCTGCGCGAGGAAAGTGCATTCGGGGAGTCCGATTTGCAGCGCGTGGAACCCGAAGATGTCGGCAACGGTCTGGTCGAAGTAGGCTTGCTCACGCGCTAGCAGATATTTTCCCAGCGGCGTTGTAAACCATTCGGCCAAGGTCGTTGACACGGCCGGCGCCGTTGCTGATGATGCGGTCATGCCGACGATTATCCCCATCCCCGCGTTCGCGGACAACTACATCTGGCTGTTGCGGGAAGGCGCGCACGCTGCCGTTGTCGATCCGGGCGACGCCGCGCCGGTTCTCGCGTACCTCGAACGCGAGGGAGCGACGCTCACGGCCATTCTTGCCACCCATCATCATGCCGACCACGTGGGCGGCAACAGGGCGCTGCTCGCGCGCTTCCCCGTGCCTGTGTACGGTCCCGCGCGCGAGACGATTCCCGGTCGCACGAACGCCCTCCAAGAAGGCGATTCATTCGTCGTTCCAGGCATTGGTATCTCGCTTTCCGTTTTCGATGTGCCCGGGCACACGTCGGGGCATATCGCCTACGTCGGTGATATCGGCGGGGTCGCATCACTTTTTTGCGGCGATACGATGTTCGCCGCGGGCTGTGGGCGGCTGTTCGAAGGTACGCCGGCGCAGATGTGGAAATCGCTTGCCAAATTCGCTGCACTTCCACCCGCGACGCATGTTTATTGCGGTCACGAGTACACGCTCGCGAACTTGCACTTCGCAGCGGCGGTCGAGCCGGACAACGCGCACGTGAAAACGCGGCAGGTGCGCGAGCAGGCCAAGCGCGATCGCGGAGAGCCGACGTTGCCGTCGACAATCTGCGAGGAGCGTGCCACCAATCCTTTTCTGTGCGCCAATCTGCCGTCGGTAAAGACCGCGGCATAAACGTATGCGGGCCACGCGCTGGCGGATGACATCGCATCGTTCGCTGCGGTCCGTGCGTGGAAGAATGCCTTCTGACACCGAGCGGAGCCCGCGAACAACGATCGCGCACTCGCTCCCTGGTTCAATGAAGCCCCGTCGTTACGTAGCGAGAATGCGCTTTGGTGAATGAGGCTCGAGCCTCACTTCGGGTTGACGCTGGGATGGGAGCGGGCCTACCATGGGTTTGTTTCGTGGCGAAACGAGTCCACGCCAGCCCTTATTAACCGGGAAACCGAATTGCGCCTACGATCCTTGCTTAGCCTCCTTCTGGCCGTGATCCTCGCTGCCTGCGCTACCCCCGGTTCCGACT
>JBPCLS010000151.1:0-5944 GCA_051003055.1 Casimicrobiaceae bacterium | reverse complement strand
TGGACGCCTGCCCCGCGATGCCGATCGCGGTCAGCGCGTGATAGATGCCCCAGACCGTGCCGAAGAGCCCGACGAACGGCGCCGTCGAGCCAACGGTGGCCAGAAATGCGAGGCCGTCCTGCGTGCGAGCTTGCACATTATCGATCGCGCGCTGGATCGACATTGTGATCCAGGTATTGAGATCGACATTCCCGAGCAATCCAACGTGCTTCTTGGTGGCTTCGAGTCCGGATTCCGCGATGAACCGATAGGGGCTGTTGGCCTTCAATCCTTCCGCTCCCTGCCGCACGGAAGGCGCAGTCCAGAACGACTTCTCCGCCGCCCGCCCCTGCGCCCCCATCCTGAACGGCTCGTACAACTTGGTGACGATGATGTACCAGCTTCCTAGCGACATGATGACCAGTATCCCCAACGTGATCTTGGCGACGAGATCTCCGCCCCGCCACAGCGCTTCCAGGCCGTAGGGGTTGTAGAGCTCCTCGGTCACCTGCGCGCCGTTCGCGGCCGTTGCCGCCGCCGCGCGCGGGATCGCAGCGCCGGGAGTGGCCGCCGGAGTTGCGGACGGCGTTGCCGCAGGCGTCGCCGGCGCGCCGGGTGTGGCCGGCGCAGCGGGCTGCGCTTGTGCCTGCGCTCCTTCCGGGGCGACGGCAAAGGCGAGGGCGATGACCAGGATCGCGGCCCATGCGGCCAAATGGATCGTCTTCAACATGTTGCTCTCCAGTCAGATGGTTGTTCGGTCAAAGAATCCGCTGAGGTCCGGCATGCATCGAACGATGCAACGGCATGACTAGAATCCCCACCCGCTCAGACGGTTACGGGATGCGAACCGGCTCCTCGGATGCGCCATTCTATCGGCAACGGCGCCTCTGTTGGGAGCGACAACGTTGGTAAAGCGCGCTTCGTCGCCCTCCGGGTGCCTTCGCCCGCCTCTTTGCCGGGTTCGTCGCTTGTGTCTTGAGGGCTTCATTGCTCATGCCTAGGATGCATCCAATCGCAACAGCCGCACTGACGCCGCAGCCGAAAAATCTTGAATCCGAATTCACGCTACGACGCATCCAAGGACCGAGCAGCACGAAAATCGCCCTTTAGGAGCCAGACCATGAACCGCTTTGATCCCTCGACCCCACGCACTGCCTGCAGTATCGCCGCCATCGCCATGACCGCGTTGACGATCGGTCTGCTGGTCGTGATCCCGACGAAAATGCACTCCGGCAACCTGGAGGTCATGTCCCTCGTGACTGCGAAGTCCCTCACCCCATTGGCCACTGAAGTTGCAATCAGCCCGGCACGCATCGACGTGGTCGCGGTGCGCGACCCGAACGTGGCGGTTCAGTCCCGCAACGTTGCGGCGAAGCGCAAGCAACAAAGCTAGCGCGAAAGCTTTAAGCCGCAAGCTATTTTGTCGCGGTTGTTGGTCTCCCTTGAGGTGAGCGACTGCAGGAGGGCCGGGCGTCATGGGTCCGGCCCTTCGTCCATTCGCAGCCTTGTGTTCGTGCCCCGGGGCCCTTCGTCTATTTGCGGGTCTCTACTGTGGACATCAGCCTCAGCACCAAACAAACGGGGCCCCTGAAAGACCCCCTGCCGGACCGCTGCTAGCGATGCGGATTACTTGAAGGTGTATCTGACCGAACCATAGTAGAACCGGCCGAGCGGGTCGGCATACGACGGATCGTAGCCGACCTGGAATGTCGCACCCTGGCTCGTGAACGGCGGGTCGCGATCGAACAGATTGCGCACACCCAGGGTCAACGTGGTATTCCGGAAACCCGAGTACCGCCCCGACAAATCCCAGACCGAGTAGGAACCGGCGCGTCGAAGTGCGCTTGGCGCCGTGGGCGAGAGGTCTTCTTCCAGATAATGATGCTGGTAATTCTGGGCGACCGTGACACCCCATCGCCCCCGGTTGAAGTCGAGATTCAAATAGTGCCGCCACCGCGAAATGACCCCAATATCGGCAACAACCGGATCGCGATCACCTACTACCTCGTGCTTCAATCCCAGCACGTCGGTGAAGTCGTATTTGATCGTATACGTTCCGTTCAAACGCGCGGTCATCTGCCCCCAGGGTTGCGCGGGAAAGCGCAACGCGAGGTCGACATCGATCCCCGAGGTTTCGATCTTGCCGAGGTTTTGCAACGTGTCCAGGATCGCATCGATTTGGCCGGGCAGACTGGGGAACGGCGGGCCGGGTGGTCTGCGCAGGATCAGGTCGACATAGCGCGGATCGGTGAAAATCGTATGGTCGCCAATGACGCCGATCGTATCCTTGAGCTCAATCCAGAAATAATCGACGCCAAACGAGACGATATTGTTGGGTTCCCACACAACGCCCGTCGAATAATGCGTTGAGCGTTCAGGCTTCAATGCCCGGTTGCCTCCCGTGATCCGTTCGAGCTGCAGGTTGCAGTCGAGCGCGCTGTTCGTGGTCGGACAGCGCAGCGGATCGGAATAGCTACCACCGGTATTCGTGCGGCCTTGCGGTGTGAACAGCTGGTCGAGCCCCGGGGCGTGGAAGCCTTTGCCGTACGACGCACGCAACGCCGCTTGGTTGGTGAGCTGCGAGCGGATCGCCACCTTGGGATTGGTCGTTACGCCGAAATCGCTGTAATCGTCGTACCGCGCCGCCAGTTGCACTTCGACGTTCTTGACGACCGGGATGTTGGCTTCGGCGAAAAACGCATAGACGTCGCGCTTGCCGAGGACGGAGGGAATCTTGCCGCTGCCGCCGAGGATATCGCCGGACTGGGAAATCGCCGACTGGATCTGTTGCAGCTTTTCCTCGCGGTACTCGCCGCCGAGCGCAATGGCCAGCGGTCCGGCGGGTAGCTTGTAAATTTCGTTGGAGGTCTTGAACTCGAACTGCTTGACCTTGGCGCGATTCATATACTCATTGCTGATGCTCTGCGCGCCGCGCAACAGTGCGAGCCCTTCCGCATTGTTGGGACCGAACGGATTGATGCGGCCGGTGGCGAACGCCGGTACGAAACGGGCGGACGAAAGCAGGCCGCCGGTGAAGTCGCTGACAGCTTCGCTTTCGTTGTAGTTGAAAGAGGCTTGATAGTCCCACGTGCGAAACACGCCGCGGACACCGATGACGCCGCGCGTCTGTCCGGTCTCGGCGGAGGTGGCGCGACCCCCTAGCTCGACGGTACGATAAAGAACCGAGAGGGGCATTCCGGCCAGCCCGTTGGCTGCGGCAAAAGCAGCGGGATAAAACGGAGAGCTCACGGGGAGTGAGACATCTTCGCCGTTCGGCGTTGTCTGGATCGATGCCGGCGTGGGCGAGATGATGTAATCGAACTTGTTGTTCGAGTACGACCCCTCAAGGAACAGTTGGTGGTCGGGGCGAAACTGCCACACGAACTGGCCGCCCGTGTTCAGTTTTTCCGACGGAGGCTGGATGTCGATGGTTGCGGCGAAATCAAAACGGCATTGCCACGGGGAGGCCGCCGTCGGAAACGAGAATGGCGGAAGGCACGCCGGGTTCGGGGGACTGCGCGTGCCTGCCGGGGTCAGCACGTTAGCGGGGAAACTGTTGGCCGACGTCCGGTCGACTCCCGCCTCCGGAATGAACGCGGTTCTGGAGAAGCTGCGTTGATTCGCCGCGATATTTTTTTGACCGACATAGTCAAACCAGCCGAAGACATTGAAGCGCTGTGTAGCCAAATCCCCATAGCCGCCCGCGACGTTGCCGCGCCGGGTTTCTCCGCCGCCAAGCTCCGAGTCGCCGTAATAGCCGTAAACCTCCGCGCCGCGAAAATCTCGGCGCAGGATAAAGTTGATGACGCCGCCGATCGCGTCGGTACCGTAGATCGCCGAGGCGCCATCCCGTAGGATTTCGACGCGCTCGACCGCCGCGAGCGGAATCGAGTTGACGTCGACACCGGTGCCCGCCGTGGCAAAATTCGCGACGCGCCGCCCGTTCAGCAGGACCAACGTGCGCGTATAGCCGAGGCCGCGCAGGCTCGCGCCGGCGAATCCATTGAGGTTCGTGCCGATACCTTGCGCGTCATTGAAGTTACCGGATGACTGGTTCGACGTAATTCGCGTCAAGAGCTCGCCGGAGGTCTGCACACCGGTGCGCTCGATATCCTGGCGGGTAATGGTTTGCATTGGCAGACCACCTTCGCCTTCGAACCGTCTGATGTTAGATCCCGTGGTATCGACGCGGATGTCCTGTGCACCGGCAGGTCCCGCCAGCAGCAATAGCGCGCCCCCGGCAGCGAGCGCACAGCCGAACGCGGTCGCAACCCCCTGGCGGTGGAATTCCATGAGAAAACCCCTAGACACGAGTTACGCCCGAGCGGGCACTACAACCCCTGCGACATCAAGGTGGCAAGCGCCGCACTTCGGCACACATACATCGTGACGGCAGCCCCCGTTTGTTGGGCAATGAAACGGCGTTGGGTACAATGAACCGGCGAATTCTGTTGCATTTACGCCACTCATACGTACGCCACGCGCAACTCGTGATCCACCGCAAAAACCGTGATTGATCGCCAGTTGATCGCGAGGTCCCTTTCCCGCCGGGGCAAGGAGCACCCGTCAAGGCGTGGCGCGCCGAGGAAGCGCTGCAACGCCTGCCGGCCGCTGCCGTGACGGCCAGCGGCATCGCGATCGCACCGGTCCAACGGGGGGACCTGACCGACTTGCTCGCGATGATCCATGCACTGGCCGAGTACGAAAAACTCTCGCACCTGGTGGTGGCCGACAGCGCCGCATTGGGAAGGGCGCTTTTTGGCGAAAAGCCGGTAGCAGAGGCGCTCATCGCGCGCGAATTATCGGAAACCGGCGCTCCTGTTGGTTTTGCACTTTTTTTTCCAACTTTTTCCACGTTCCTCGGCCGTGGCGGACTGTGGCTGGAAGATCTTTTCGTTTACCCCGGCTCTCGCGGGCAAGGTATTGGGCGCGCGCTTCTATTGAACCTCGCGGGTATCGCGCGCGAGCGCGGCTGCGGACGATTGGAGTGGGCGGTCCTTGACTGGAATGCTCCGGCCATCCAGTTCTACCAAGGACTTGGTGCGACGCTGATGTCCGATTGGCGTATCTGCCGGGTTGCTGGCCCGGCGCTAGAGCGCCTTGCGTCGGGCGAGGTGTAGGCCGCGCCCTCGACCGTGGCGGAGTAGGCCGGCCGCCCATAGAACGCGCGAAGCGAGCGCCACGCCAGTGGCTCGACTTGGTCGCCGCTGCACCAGACCCAGAGCAGCCGGTGCGAGGGATCGAACTCGCGAAACCAGGCCTCCGCTGCTGCACCGTGACGGGGGACCGCCGGCGAAATCGTTGCTTCGCGCTTAGCGAATGGGCACGATTGGCGGATTTGCAACAGTTTTGGTGCGGCCAGTGTAGCAACGCACGGGTTTCATTGCCCCCCAAATCGGCTGGGGGTTACCGTTTGGATCGTATGCGATCGCCGGGCGCCCGCCCGCAGGGCGCAACACACTTTCTGGGGGTTTCCAATGCTATTCAAACGCAAGCAAGTTGCATCCGCTCTCGCGCTGTTGCTGGGAGTCGGCAGCGCGGCGTTTACGGTCGCGCCGGCACTCGCGCAGGACGTGAGAGTCGAGGTCACCGGTTCTCGCATTCGGGCGCTCGGCGCAGACTCGCCGTCGCCGCTTCAGGTGATCACCTCAGAAGAGATCGCCGCGTCGGGGGTAACGAATCTTCAGGAGCTGCTACTGAAGAACCCGACGATGGGCACACCCGCGTTCAGCCGGACGAACTCGAACTTCCTGACCACCAGCGCTGGCGTCGCGACGGTCGACTTGCGTAATCTGGGCACGGCTCGCACGCTTGTGCTCGTCAACGGCCGGCGCTTCGTCGCCGGCATTCCGGGCGATAGCGCGGTCGATCTCAACACCATCCCCGTCGATTTCATCGAGCGCGTCGAGTTGCTGACGGGCGGGGCGTCTTCCGTGTACGGCTCCGACGCCGTGGCCGGTGTGGT